>DATAKV010000433.1:0-2774 GCA_036261375.1 Anaerolineales bacterium | reverse complement strand
GATATCTTCTGCCTCGTCCAGACTTGAATTGACTTCCATGATCCTATCCTTTATGGAATGCTTGTGTGCTCCCCACAGTACGGATGATTGCCTTAAGTATACGTGAATTGTCTGATTTTTGGAATCAATGGGATGTTTCCTCAAGACCCTCTTCGTTTACAATACGTGAAACTTTGAACAAACGGGAGCGAACCATGAACCAGGTGATCGAGATGCTGCTGAAGCGCAGGTCGGTGCGGGCATACGAACAGCGGGAAATCCCTGACGAGGTGCGGGCAGAGATCCTCAAAGCCACACTCCGAGCGCCGACGGCGGGGAATCTGATGCTGTATTCCATTTTGGACATTACCGACCAGGCCATCAAGGACAGGCTGGCAATCACCTGTGACGACCAGTCCTTTATCGCCCGGGCGCCGATGGTCTGGATCTTCCTGGCCGATTACCAGCGCTGGATGGATTACTTCCAGGCCTGCGGCGTGCAGGAATTTTGCGCGCAGAGAAACCAGACGATGGAGAAACTGCAGGAAAGCGACCTGTTCCTGGCCTGCTGTGACGCCCTGATCGCGGCGCAGAACGCGGTCATCGCCGCCGAGTCGTTTGGCATTGGCTCGTGTTACATCGGCGACATCATGGAGCGCTACGAAACCCATAAAGAAATGCTCGGCCTGCCGCAGTATGTCTTCCCGATCTGCATGCTGGTCTTCGGCTATCCGACCGCTCAGCAGCTGGAGCGCGAGTACACGCCGCGCTTCGATGAAAAGTACATTGTCTTCGAAAACCGCTATCGAAGATTGAATGAAAATGAATTCGTCGACATGTTCGCCGAGCGACAGGGCCGGCTGGAGAAGATCAAGTCCATGCGCGAGCGGGGACTCGTCAACGTCGGCCAGGCCACGTATGTCAATAAATTTAGCGCCGGGTTCTCGATGGAAATGAGACGTTCCGTGCGCGAGATGCTGAAGCAGTGGCTGGATTAAAAACGAAACCGGCTGTGGAGGGCACTGGGGTTTGGCCTGTGCCCGGCGACAACCTATCCCAACGGACAGGCCGTAAATGGCTTTTTTGTTGTAAAACTCCTGTAACAAACGCCCGGGAGCGGTCTTTCCATACGCAGCTTTTACCGCCTGTCGCATAAATAACTTTACTTTGTGTTTTGATTTGCACGTTGAAAATCCAGGTAAACGTTAAGCAAACCATGCGGCACGATGTAGGTGGGACAGGATTTGCAACAGGATCATCCCTTTCCCGTACACACAATGCAGCATTTCATCACAAGAGAGGTAATTCAGCCATGAAGCTTATCGTCACAGACCTGGGGAAACAATATCGTTCTGACCTTTGGGGATTGCGGAATTTCAGCCTCGAGATCAAGCCCGGCATTCTGGGCCTACTCGGTCCCAACGGCGCAGGGAAATCGACGTTAATGCGCATGCTCGCCACCATCACCAGACCCAGCGATGGGACGATCCTGTGGAACGATGTGGACATCGTCCGCTCGCCGGATACGATGCGGGCCGTGCTCGGCTACCTGCCGCAGGATTTCGGCGTTTATCCCAATCTCAACGCGGTCGAGTTCCTCGAATACATGGCCGCCATCAAGGGTTTGGATTCCGCCTCGGCAAAAAAGCGCATCGACGAGCTGTTACAGGTGGTGAATCTCAAGGAGGTGGCGAAGCGTCCGCTGGGCGGCTACTCAGGCGGGATGAAACAGCGCGTTGGCATCGCCCAGGCGCTGCTTAACGACCCGCAGCTGCTGATCGTGGACGAGCCCACAGTCGGCCTGGACCCGGAGGAGCGCGTCCGCTTCCGCAATCTATTATCGGATCTCTCCGGCGAGCGAATCGTCATCCTGTCCACGCATATCGTCTCGGATGTCGAGGCAACCGCTACCCACATCGCCCTGGTGAACAAAGGGTGCCTGCTGTGCGAGTCCGCGCCCGAGGACCTGCTGCGTGAGCTGGAAGGCAAGGTCTGGGAATGGACCGTCTCCAGCGACGACCTGCCTGCTCTCAAGCAGAAGCACATCGTCAGCGGGACGATCCGCAAGAGCGACGGGGTGCAGGTTCGCGTGGTGAGCGGGGAGCCGCCTCAGGCGCCGGCGCGAACCGTCAGTCCCAATCTCGAGGATGCGTACCTGTATTTCATCGGGAGCCGGCAATGAGATCGGCCCGCGTCATCTACCACCTGGCGCGCGCCGACTTCCTGGAGCGCATCCGCCGCTACAGCTTCCTGGTCATGCTGGGCCTGGTGGTCATTCTCGGCTACCAGACGGCCGTCGGCAATGTGCGGTTGCAGCTCGGCCAATACCGCGGGGAGTTCAACTCGGCCTGGATCGCCGGCATGATGTCGATGATTGCCACATTCTTCCTGGGCTGGTTCGGGTTTTATCTCGTCAAAGGCTCTGTAAGCCGTGACCGAGAAACGGGTGTGGGTCAGATCATGGCCACCACCCCGATGACCCGCTCCGCCTACATGCTCGGCAAATGGATCAGTAACTTCGCGGTGCTGATGACGATGATCGTCATCCTGGTCCTCTTTGGCTTCGTCATCCAGCTGCTCAGAGCCGAGAGCACACAGGTCGACCTGTGGACCTACCTTTCCCCGTTCGTGTTCATCGTCATGCCGCTGATGGCGATCGTCGCCGCGCTGGCAGTGCTGTTCGAAGCCATCCCATTCCTGTCGGGCGGCTTCGGCAACCTTGTCTATTTCATCGCCTTCGTCATGATCATTCCGCTCACGATGGAGTCGCCGATCATCGAGGCCTACCCGGCGCT
>DATAKV010000432.1:0-2070 GCA_036261375.1 Anaerolineales bacterium | reverse complement strand
GGGCTCTTCGCTTTGAATGTGACTGCAAGAGTGGCGGTCATGCCGCGCCCGGAACGGTCGCCTCCCTGCAGCGCGACCACGCCCTTGCCCGCATACTGGAAGGATGGCAGGGCTGTGGCAGAGATGAATTCCTGGTCACTCTGTACCTGGACTATAACGGTGTACACATCACCCACCTGCATCGTGGCAGGAAGTCCCTGCACAAGAGTAAATGTTGTGTTGGGAACCGGATTGGCTGCCGTCACCAGCAGGAACATGACAAGTGAGAGAACAAACACTGGGAAAAATCGTTTCATTGCATCCTCCATGGAAATGATGATGCTTTCAAGTGTACGCCAGATCGGATGCTTGGAAGTTTTCAACTACCAAACAAAAATCCCGCAGTCTGCCCGACTGCGGGAGTACAGGTATCGATTGGATCGATACTAATTCAACGATCCCATGAAAACTGCCTTATGGATTCACTTGCAGCTTGATCCCCTGCATTTCAGGCATACCGGTCAGGTCGTAGGCCATTGCGCCGGTGATCTTCACGGGGACGATATCGCCGATCTTCGCATCGCCTTCGATGAACACCATACCGTCGATCTCAGGAGCATCGCGGTACGAGCGGCCGATGGCGATACCCCTGTCGCGTCCTTCCACCAGTACATCCAAAGTCTTGCCCACGTAGGATTGGTTGATCTGCAGCGAGATGCCCTGCTGAAGTTCCATCAGCGTTTCGAAGCGCGCCTGCTTTACCTCGGCAGGGACCGGGTCCCCGAGCGGCTCGCTCGTTGTCCCGGGTTCGAACGAGAACTGGAAGGTTCCTACGCGGTCAAAGCGCATTTCCTGGACGAAATCCACCAGAGCCTGGTATTCCTCCTCGGTCTCGCCCGGATAACCGACAATAAAAGTGGTGCGGATCGACAGGTTCGGAATGGCGGCGCGCATCTTGCCAAGTGTGCGGTGGACCCAGTCGATGTTGGAAGGACGCTTCATCCGGTAGAGCGTCTTGGGATGAGCGTGCTGAAGAGGTATATCCAGGTACGGCAGTACCTGCCTGCGGGTCGCCATCACCTCGATCAGCCTGTCCGTCACATAGCCGGGATAGGCATACATGACCCGGATCCAGTCCATGTCCGGGACAGCATTCGTGATCTGTTCCAGCAGGACCGCCAGCCCATCCCGGATCCCCAGGTCATGGCCGTAATCGGTCGTATCCTGGGCGATCAGGAGCAGCTCGCGCACACCTGCATCCCGCAGTTGGCGCGCCTCGTGGACGATCGCTTCCACCGGGCGGGAGACGGCAGTTCCCTTGATCAGCGGGATTGCACAGAACGCACACGGTCGCCGGCATCCGTCGGCGATCTTGAGGTAGGCGCTCGCACCCGCAACCGAAACCCGCAGGGCCTCGTGTTCATCCGTCCCGACGGTTTTGGCCTCATCCGGCAAATGGTACAACGGCTCCGGGTGCGGACCCTTGCGCAGGTCGCTCACCACCTGCACGATGTCCATCCAGCGCCGCGTGCCCAGCACCCCATCGATTCCGGGGACTTTCTGCGCCACCTCCGAGCCATAGCGCTGGGTGAGACAGCCCGCGGCGATCAGGATCTGATTATTTCGTTTTCCCTCCGCCAGCTCGCGCAGCACATGGATCGATTCTTCCTTTGCCGGCCCGATGAACCCGCACGTATTGACGATCAAGATGGTCGCCCGCGACGGATCTTCCACGGATTTATATCCATCGCGCAGCAGAAGCTGCGCCATGGAATCGGAGTCGACCGTATTCTTTGCACAACCGAGGGAGACAAGGTGAAAGGTATTTTTTGACACGAATAAATCTTTCTACTATTTTTAGAGTGCAGGGGCTTGCCCCTGCAATATGTACAATTTTATGGCGCCACTGTACTCGAAGGCGCCGGCGTATTCGTGGGGACCGGTGTCCCCGTTCCCACTGTGGGCGAAACTGGCAGGGTGGCAGAAGCCGGAACGGTATTGGTCGTTGTAGGCGTGATGCTGGCCGTTGCGCTGGGCATGCCGGTTGGTGTGATGATCTCTTCAGCCCGGTAAATGTTGCTCACAACCTGG
>DATAKV010000431.1:0-1930 GCA_036261375.1 Anaerolineales bacterium | reverse complement strand
CGGCCAGCAGGTCCTGCTGGAATTTGGCAAGTGAATACCCGGTGAACTCGTCCCGGTAGAGACGAGTGAGACTACGACGTGGCATATGTAATTCTCCAAACCAAAAAGATTCGCAAAGGCTCGATGCTCCCCCCGGGCGTCCTTTGTGTAACGGGCGCTATTTTATCACATGGATATGGACAAAAACATCCCTGACCACTCGATCAGTCTGATGCTCCCATGTACTTCAGCAGGGAGATCTGATTGGCACCCGTGATCACGGTCAGGAAGCCTCCGCTGCGTGCCAGGTAGACGGGACCCGCCAGCACAGGGACAGGCTCGGACGTCCAGTGCTGGCCGCCGTCCGATGTATGGAAGGCCACCACCGGCTTATCCTCCCCGAACGGGCTGGAAGAGATCACGACCAAGCCGTGCTGTGCATCCGAAAAGCGCATGGTAGCCAGCTGGTAGGCAGACGGAGGCCATTCGAGAGGTTCCGGTTCAAGACGACCCTTTTCGGTCCAGTGCTGGCCATCATCCTCTGTATGGAACAATACACCTCTTTGATCGAGCAGATAGCCTTTGCTGGGCCGGTAGGTGTCAATTGTGGCGATCTTGTCAGCCGCGCCGGGCAGTGGCCGCAGGTTCCACGAAGCGCCGCCGTCTGTGGTCGTCCCAAACAGATTCGAGTTGGCAAGCCAGCCGGTGTTCTCGTCCAGGAAGCTGGCGGAATGACAGGCGCCGCGGATCGTCCGTGGATCGCCAAACCCGGCCAGCACCTGCCACGTCCTGCCCCCATCCACAGACCGGCGGACATGGGTTGCGCCACCGCACGACCAGATCACCGCCGGGCTGACGATATCCATCCCATACCGGCAATCGGCCATACTGTTTGTCACCAGCCATGTCTCAGCGCCGTCATCGGTATACGCCATTTCTCCCATGACACCGCCCGTGGCAGCCACCTTCTCGTTCAAAAAACCGGCCGTCATAATGTTGTGATGGGCATCGTACACGCCGATAACCTGCCAGGTCCCCCCATCCTGCCGAGGGGCAGTACAGCTGCAGAGCAGAAATAGGCCGACCCAGACCGCTCGTAAGCTTCGTTGGGAATGATTCCTTGCCGGTGTCATTGCTGTACTTGAAAAAGTAGTACTCGGAGAATAGCCTCCGAGTACCCTGTTATCCAGCCAGTTTCTTCAATTCTTCCTCCCCGATGATCTTCACACCGAGGGATTTGGCTTTTTCGTGCTTCGAGCCGGGGTCTTCGCCAAGCACCAGATAACTGGTCTTCTTGCTGACGCTGTCCGTGACCTTGCCGCCGTGCGATTCGATGAATTCCTTCACGCCGTCGCGGGTGAGCGTGGGAAGAGTGCCGGTGACAACGAAGGTCATCCCGTCGAACGCGTCGGACGCCCGGCTTTTGGCAACGGATGCCTCCCCTCCCTGCGGCCAGACACCGGCTGCCTTCAGCTTCTTCACCACCGCTTTATTGACAGGACGCGAGAACCATTCGGCCAGCGACTCGGCCACGCTGGGACCGATGCCGTCGATCTCCTCCAGCTGTTCGGCACGGGCTTTTGACAGCGCATCCAGGTCCGTAAAGCGCCGCGCCAGGTCCCCGGCGCTGACCTCACCCACACCGCGGATTCCGAGCGCCGTGATCAGCCGTGAGAGGGGTTGCTCCCTGGAAGCCTCGATCGAGGCGAGCAGGTTGTCGGCGATCTTGCCCGGCGGCTCCTTCTCGGTCTTGCGTTCCTTCTTCGTGACGGCATCCAGGATATCGGCCCGCTTCAGGCGGTAGATATCGGCCACATCCCTGACCTTGCCGGTCTCGATCAGCTTCTGTACGATGCGTGCTCCCATGCCGACGATATCCATCGCGCCGCGCGAGACGAAGTGCTCCACGTTGCGCACCAGCTGGGCCGGGCAGGCGGCATTGACGCAGTAC
>DATAKV010000429.1:0-6160 GCA_036261375.1 Anaerolineales bacterium | reverse complement strand
CAGGCTCTGTCAGACGCCGGCCTGACCGCGGGCGACATCAACGAGGTGGTCATGGTGGGCGGTATGACCCGTATGCCTGCCGTACAGGACCGGGTCCGTGCATTCTTTGGCAAGGAGCCGCACAAGGGCGTTAATCCCGATGAGGTGGTTGCCATTGGCGCCGCGATCCAGGCCGGCGTCTGACAGAGCCTGTTTGAGAGGGGCAATGGTCCGGTCGACAAGATCGGCGGTCAGCTGCTCGAGCTTGGCGCGGGTCAGGGTCATCACCAGGTGCTTGGGACCGCTGGCATCCGCCGTGAGGTACGGCAGGTTGATCTCGGTCTGCATCGTAGTCGAAAGCTCGATCTTGGCCTTTTCCGAGGCTTCCCTTAACCGCTGGAGTGACTGGCGGTCATTGTGAAGGTCGATGCCGTTATCCTTCTTGAACTGCTCGATAAGGTAGTCCATGATGCGCAGGTCGAAGTCGTCGCCGCCCAGGAATGTGTCACCGCTTGTGGACCGAACCTGGAATACGCCATCGCCCACATCGAGGATGGAAATATCAAACGTACCGCCGCCCAAATCGTAGACGGCAATGATCTCATTCTTCTTCTTATCGAGTCCGTAGGCAAGAGAAGAGGCTGTCGGTTCGTTGATGATGCGCAAGACTTCGAGGCCTGCGATCTTGCCCGCATCCTTTGTCGCATTGCGCTGGGCATCGTTGAAGTAGGCGGGGACGGTAATGACCGCCTGGGTGATCGGCTCACCCAGGTAGGCTTCGGCATCGCGCTTGATCTTGGCCAGGATCATGGCGGAAACCTCCGGCGGGCTGTATTCCTTCTCGTCGAGGGTGACGCGCACGTCGCCGTTGGGCGCGGCGTTTACCGCGTAGGGGACGCGCTTGCGCGTGCGCTCCACTTCGGCATCGTCTGCCTTGCGGCCCATGAAACGCTTGACCGAAAAGATCGTGTTCTGCGGATTTGTGATCGCCTGGTTGCGCGCCACGCGGCCGACGATCCGCTCGTGGTTTTTATTAACAGCGACGACCGAGGGAACCAGACGCTCCCCTTCGGCAGAAGGGATAACGATTGGTTCGCCGCCCTGCATGACAGCCGCGACAGAGTTGGTGGTGCCGAGGTCGATGCCAATGATTTTTGCCATGAAATAAATTCTCCTGTGTTCTATGCCGTTAGAGCATGATTTGCAAAGTCTCTCCCAGCAAACAGGAGATTGCTTCGCTCGCAACCCCGGCGACACTTGCACCTGGTGCAAGTGCAGGTGAGGCAGCCGGGGTAATGACTCTTCTTATTGTGCTACACGTACCATCGCAGGGCGGATGACGCGCTCGCCGAGCATATACCCGTTCTGTACGACCCCGATCACAAATCCGCTCTTGACGCCGTCGGCAGGCTCATGGGAGATCGCCTCGTGGAAATTCGGATCGAATTCCTTCCCTTCCGCGTCGATCTTCTTGATGCCTTCGCTATCAAGAACGTTCTGGAGCTTGCGGGCGATCAGCTCGATGCCGCTGGCCCAGGCATTATCTGCCGGGCGGTTCTGGAGGGCTCGTTCGAGATCATCGAGGACAGGCAGGATCTTTTTGACAATGTCGCCCTTCATTGAGGTATAGGTTAGCTCATGATCACGTTCAAGTCGCTTCTTATAGTTCTGGAAGTCCGCCTGGGCGCGTGCCCAGCCATCTTTGTACTCCGCCGCTTTGGCTTCCGCCTCTTTCAACTGGCGGGCCAGTGACTCGACCTCTATGGCGAGCGCACTCCCGTTTTCAGTCGTTGCCTCTTGTGCGACGGTATCTGCATGATTCATATCAGCATCTTCCTCATGGGTATGTTTCTTTTTTTCAGTCATACGTATCACTCACTTTAACCTTTATTCACCAGAAATGGTGTCATTGACCAGATCACTCAAGAGACCGGCAACAAAGCGGACCGTAGGAATGGTCCGCGAGTACGACATGCGCATGGGTCCCAGTACACCCAGCATACCGGTGGCAAGGCCGGGCACTCCATAGCGAGCCAGGACAATGGAGCACTGGCGCAGTTCTTCCCACTCCCCTTCGCCGCCGATCAGGACCTGCAGGGCTCCAACATTGCTATTGATCGTTGTTCGTGCAAGCAGATCCTGCAGAGTGGACCGTTCTTCGAAAATACGCAGGGCCCGGCGGGCATCATCCGACTCGGCGAACTCGGGTTCCGACAGGACGTTTGTCAGCCCATCTGTATAAATCTCACCTGAGATGCTCTCCGCTGCCCGGCGCATATCCTGAATAATGATGGTCAGGATATCCTGATCGAGTGCGTCGGGACGGCCTGGGAGCGCAGCAATCTTATCCACCGAGAGACCAGCCAGAAGTCCATTCAGACGGGTGGCAGCCTGGCTGAGGCGCTCCTGTGAGACCGGTTCTGCCAGCGTCAGGATCTGCTGGCTGACTTCACCTCCGGCCATGACCAGCACCATCAACACCTGGCGTCCCTGGGTGGAGATCAGCTCTACGTGCTTGTACTTTCCATTTTCCGCGTGGGGCGCCGTGACCACGGACACGCCCTGAGACTGGTGAGCCAGGACCGACGCCGCCAGGGTCATCCAGTGATCTACACCAGGTCGTGCCTGAAAGAACTGGTGCGAGATCGTTGCCTGGATGGAAGCGGGAAGCTCTGCCTGGTTCATCATCTGGCTGACGAAAAAGCGGTAGCCTTCCTCAGTGGGGACGCGTCCGGCGGAGGTGTGCGGCTGGCGCAGATAACCCATCTCGGTCAGCGCGCCCATCTCGTTGCGGATGGTCGCCGACGATAACCTTAAATGGTAATGTTCCGCCAGGCGCTTCGAGCCAACGGGCTGGGCAGATTCGATGTAGTCCCGAATAATTAATAAAAGAAGGGTTTTCTGTCGCTCGGTTAGTTCTGGCATGGTCACACAGTTAGCACTCTCGTATTGAGAGTGCTATAGAAGGTGGAACAATAATATCATGCGCAAAACAGGGACGTCAATAAGAGGAACGTAAGAGATTAAAAAAGAAAGCTGGCGATTTATGCCGGCCTGGGATGTTTACACATCAGGGCTGTGGAACCGGGCGCCATGTGGGATCGAAATCCACAGCCGGATCGTTCGTCAGCCGTGTACGGTTGCCGCCTGTGACCGTCATGAAGTAAATCTCGCGGTTGCCCTGAGTGTCCATCCCTTCGATGACGAGCCATAAGCCGTCAGGGGAAAATTCCACATCTTCGACCGGCGTGGGGAAGTTCAAACGGGTGGCATCGCCCCCATTCTCGACCTGGACGCTCATCAGCCAGGGACGAGGGTTGGTGCTGTCTCCGCGGCGCTGGCTGAACAGGATCAGCTTCCCATCGGCCGACCACGCCGGGGAATAATCCCAGAGGGACTGGCCGCTTCTCACCACCTGAATATTGTCCTGGCCTGTATCGGACATGACCCAGAGCTGGTAGGTGCCTACCCGTTTCATCATATAGGCAATCTGTCTCCCGTCAAAGGACCAGGCCGGCTGGCTGTTTTCATTGTTCGGGTCGAGATCGGTAAGGCGCGTGACCGCCAGGGAATCGACATCCAGGAGGTAGATTTGCTTGCTTCCATCCCGGATGGAGGTGAATGCAATCCTCTCCCCATCCGGCGACCAGGCTGGCTCGAAATCCGCACCCGGGACATTGGTCAATTGCCTGAAGCCGGTTCCATCGGCGTTGATCATGAACAGGCTGGTATCGGACGAATAGCTCGCCTCCTGAAAGTCAGCGCGCCGCAGGCAGGGAGAAATGAACACCAGCTGTAACCCATCCGGTGACCAGGAGGGCTGGCAGGCGCCACTCTCGACCTGAGTGACCTGGACCAGGTTTGTGCCATCGATATTGCTGACGTAGATTTGCGGTACGCCTGAGCGGGCGGACGCAAAGGCGACCTGTCCCTGTCCCCCTCCCAGCAAGGTGGCAACGGTAACAGGTGTGTTATCCGCTGTAGGGGTGACCTCGGTCGTGGGTGTCGCCGAAGGGATCATGGTATCCGTGGGAGCGGGTGTATGAGTGGCCGTTGGGTCTGTGGAGGCTGAAACATGTACCTCTGTCTGCGTGGCTTCGGGCGAGGCGATCGAGGTAGTTGTACCGGTACTTATAAATGGAATTGGAATGGCATTGACCGGAGACAGGACCGTGATCAATTCCGGAGGCATAAGGTCTGGCCGAAAGCGCGTTGCGCCGACGATGGAAAACGCCATCAGAAGTAAAACCACTACGATCGAGGAAAAAAGACGAAGGCCGCTTCGTTTTCTGTTCCTGCGTTTTGGCTTAAAGACGGGCGCTTCCTTTGGGAACGCATCGTTCTTCCCATTGGCTTTCAGGCTGGCAAGCGGCTGCGATTCCTTTTCGATGGCACTCTGTTTTTGTTCCTCCAATGCTTCGGGCGGCGGAGGCGGGATCACATAGTCACCCGGCAGGCGCTGGGTCTTGGACTTGGATCCCAGCAGGGCACGCTTGAACTCCTCGGCATTCTGGAATCGATCCGCCGGGTCGATGCCCATCGCTTTTTCCACAGCCGCGGCCAGGCGACGGGTCACTTTGCTGTTGCGCTTCCGCAGGGGTGTAAGCTGGGTATTGTCCATGGCCCGCGCCAGGCCGTCTTCGGGGATAATGCCGGTCAGGGCGGCGTAGATCGTAGCCCCCAGAGAATAGATATCGGTACGAGGGTCGGTGCGAGCCGTGCCGTATTGTTCAGGAGGGGAATAGCCGGGCGTCATGGCCCGGGCGCCGGTGGTGGTCGCCTGACTGCCGTGCAGAACCTTGGCAAGGCCAAAATCGACCAGGAAAATATGGCCATCGGGTGTGATCTTGACGTTGCCCGGTTTGAGGTCACGGTGCAATATGGGCGGCTTGCGGGTATGAAGGTATGTAAGCGCGTCGCACATGGCCGCGCCCATCAGGATGGCATCATCTTCGCTGATATTGCCTGCACGCTCCATGCGCTGGCGCAGGTCTTCCCCCTCGATGTAATCCATGACAAGATACTGCCCCTGGTCGCCGATGACAAAGTGATCAGTGACGCGCGGCAGGTTGGGATGCCTCAAATTCGCAAGAATAACCGCCTCAAGGCGGAATTGGCGGGCATACTCGTCTGTGGTGAAGAGATTTTCCTTGACTGCAACATCGACCCCCAGATTTTCGTCGACGGCTCGATACACGGACCCCATGCCGCCCTGTCCGAGTATTTCGACAATTCTATATCGTTTGTGCAGTAACGCGCCGCGCTCAAGGGTCATTGAAGGGTGAATCTCCCAAAACTACCGTAGATTTGGGATTATAACAGACGGGTCTCCTACATCTTGGGCCTGTCTGCCAATTTGAAATGAAAAAACAACCAAGGCGCTCCACCGGTCACCCAGAAGCCTACCAGTGTATACCGCAGGAAACGCAGAAGATAAGAAATCAAATTTGCATCGTCCGGAAAGACCTGTCCGAGCCCCATCCACAGGATCAGAACTCCGATCACGCCGACCACATAGCGCATGGCGCGCTTTTCCAGGGAGCCGGTTGTCTGATAGCCGCCTCGCGACACGATCCAGGCCGCACCGGCTGCCAACCCGAAGAAAGAACCGGCCGTGGTGATGAATCCCTCCAGTGAAACGGGATCCGGTTCCACTCCGCTGGGACGCGCATTGTCCAGCCACTCCTGCGGGATAACAAATCCATCCAGGCCTGCTACCAGCAATGCGCCGACCAGCACCATGAGCACCGCGATTACGAAGGCGATCCCGACCTGCCCGGCAAACGTCATACCGGCTATCCAGCGCGCGGCCGGGTCCCACAGCCTGGAGAACAACACCAACACAAGTCCTCCAAGCAGCCACCCGACCAGCACATCCTGGACGAAGTGGACACCCAGATACGGGCGTGAAAACCCGATCAGGAAGATCAGCAGCCCTGCCGTCACCCATGCCCAGCTCCTGTGAATGCTTTGGGCCATAATGCCCCAGATGGCAGCAGCATTCTGAGCGTGGCCGGAGGGTGTCCCAAAAGAGCTTTCTCCGACCACAGGCCGGACCTGGTCGCTTACCCAGTACGGACGAGGGGAGGCAAACGCCAGCTTGAACACTGAGTTGATGAAATTATTGGTCGCCAGGATCAAACCCACCTGCAGACCGACCTTCGCATCGATACTCCAGTAT
>DATAKV010000428.1:0-6992 GCA_036261375.1 Anaerolineales bacterium | reverse complement strand
GACCGCATTGGACTCGTTCAAAACTTCCCGGATCACCGGCAGATCGGATGAAACGATCGCCCGTCCTGCCGCCATGTACTCGAACATCTTCATCGGACTGGCAACCGCGGCAGAGTCGGCCGAGCCGCTGGAACCCATGATGGACCGGCTGTAAGGCATGAGAAGAATATCTGCGGCGGCCTGGTACTGGGGAAGTTCCTGGTTGGGAATAAAGCCGGTGAAGAAAACGTTGTCCGACTTGAGGCGCGATCTCCAGGCGGCAATATCTTCGGACCTCCCACCCACCCATACAAACCTGACATGGGGCAGGGAGGCTGCCAGCTCGAGGAACAGCTCCGCGCCGCGACCGGCATAGAGATGACCGGTGCACATCACCGTTGGGGCTTCGCGCAGGCCCGTTTGGCGGCGTGCCGTCACCGGGTCTGGAAGGGAGTCGAAGCGCTCGAGGTCCACGCCGTTTGGGGCAATGACAACTTCTTCCGCAGGGAAGCGCATGTGGAAGTCGCGCTCCAGAAGCTTCACCAGTGCATCGGTGATGGACACGAGCCGTTTTCGCCCGCCCACGTTCCTAAAGGCGCGATGCCAAATCGGGCCGAAGGTCCCCGTCGGTTGGATGTGGATCTCGAACACGGCCGGCAGTCCGCGCAGCAGCCCAAAGACCGCCGACTGTGGGAACCAGGAATAGACCAGATCCGCTCCCAGGGCACCGGCGCGGCGGACTGCATCCCAGGTGAACATACGGCGGCTGGAGGAGGCCAGCCACTCGATGGAGAACTCGGCTTGCAGTCCATAATGGGATCGCAGCATGGTCCATCGTCCATCGTCCATCGTCTCCTTGCGATTTTCCGGCACCAGTAAGGTGAGTTCATGACCCAATTGCGCCAGGGCACCACAGGCCTTCATCACCTGGATGCTGTTGGCGGTATCTGAGGGAATTGTGGAGCCTGCGATGGCGGCAATTTTCATGAAGACTCTTTCGGAAGCAGTGCCAGGCCGCGCCATACCATCCACAGGACAGAGACGGCCAGGTATCCGGAGAAAATGGCCGCAGCGACCAGGTAATTGGTGCGCGGCACGAAGGTAAAGAAGAGAATCAGCTCAACGACCCCGGCAGCCGCGCCGACCACAAGCGGGATCCGCGGCCGGCCCAGAGCCAGCAGCAGCGGGCGGTTCCAGTTCAGGATGTTCGCACAGGCATAGCCCAGCATCAGGATGACCAGCGCGGGATAGGATGGAGCGTAATCCGCCCCGAAGATCAACGGGATCAACCACCAGCCCAGGGCGATAAGACCCCCGCCGGTCAGCAGGGTCCATATGCCGGCGATCGAGCTGACCTGTCGCAGCAGCCTGCGCGTGACATCCCATTGCTTCTTGGCGATGGTGCGGGTGATCTCGGCATAGGTCGGCCAGATGAACGGCTCGATGGGCACCTTCACCAGGTTGATCAGGGTCAGGGCGAATTTGAAGTACCCGACCTCCGTCGTCGAGAGAAAATATCCGATGTAAATCGGGATATTGTCACGCGCCAGCAGGTTGACGGTCCCGTTGAGGTTCGTGCTCAGCATGAAGCGCCCGATCGACCTCCAGCCGGGTACCTGATTTAACGGAGCACGCAGCCAGCCGGTTCCAAGCTCCTGCCTGGCTGCCCGCAGCGCGGAGATCGTGATCATCAGACCGGCGATCGTTTTCCCGGCCAAGTAGGCCAGCAGGACGCCCAGTATCCCGAGTCCCAGCACGGCAGCGGCAATAACGAATAGAAATGTCGTAATACTCTGGAAAAAATTGGCACGGGCCACGCGTCCAAACCGGTTGACCGTCTGCAGCGTGCCCAGCGATGTTTCATAAACAACGTTGGCTAGCAGGAACAGGCCATAGAGTGGAAAGAGCGGCGCGGTGGCCGGGTCCTTTGCAAAGGTGGCAGCCGCCCAGGGAGCCAGAGCGACGAGCACCAAGTATGCCACCACTGATGTCGCCGCTTCTGTGAGTCCAATACCCTTGATGACCGCCGCGGCACGCTCCTTATTCTCATGCGCCAGCGCCTCCCCGGCATATCTCACCACCACTTCGCTCATGCGGAAGGAGAGCAGCTGGTTGACACTTGTGGCAAAGAGCATGATGATGCCGGTCGCCAGGCCATACTCATCGGGGTCCAGCAGGCGGACGACCAGGATCATCTGGATCGTGCTCAGGATCGCTGAGAGGGCGCTGCTGCTGAACAAGTAGCTGCTGTTGCGGACGACGCGTTGAAGCACAGGGTCGTCCTGCAGCCGGATACGGATTTTCTGGATCAGGGACATTGGATCTGCCATGCTCGGGCCAGGCCCGTGGCCCTATTGAGTCAGGATCTCACTCGCCCACTCACGTTCGGCGTTATACCACTCCACCAGCTTTTCGATCCCGGCCCGCATATCGAACTGCGGCTCCCAGCCGAGCAGCGCGCCCGCCTTGCTGACGTCTGCCCAGTTGGAGCGCATATCGGCGGGATCGGGCGGTCCGTACTGGACGATCGCCTTTTTGCCGACCACGTCTTCCACCAGCTTGATGAGATTGTTGATTGTGATGACCTCATGCCCGCCCAAATTGACGATCTCGAACCCGACCGGTTTGAGCGCCAGGATGACGCCGCGGGCAATATCGTCAATGTAGGTGAAGCCGCGCGACTGCTCCCCATCGCCATTGACCAGCACTGGGCGCCCCTCGCTGATCCACTGCACAAAGCGGAAGATCGACAGGTCCGGCCGCCCTGCCGGGCCATAGACCGTGAAGAAGCGGACGACCGTTACATCGATGTCATATAGATGGTGGTAGGCATGCGCCATGGCCTCCGCGCCCTTTTTGCTGGCCGCGTACGGCTGGAGCGGCTCACTGCTCGAGGCTGACTCCGGGGTTGGATAAGGAGGATTTTCACCATAAATACTGGATGTGGAAGCGACCACGAATTTCTTGGTTCCGGTCTGGCGGCAGAGCTCGAGCATATTCAGAGTTCCAGTCATATTGCTATCGACATATACCCAGGGATTCTTCACGCTCGCCCTCACCCCCGCCCAGGCTGCCAGGTTGATCACACCGTCGAACGTTTGATCCTTGAGAGCATCGATCACCGATTTCTCTGAGATGTCCAGTTTGTAAAACCTGAAGCCGCCCATCTCCTGCAGGCGCTTCAAGCGATAGTGCTTCATGCGCAGGTCATAGGCTTCATTCAGGTTGTCGATGCCGGAAACGGTATGCCCATCCCTGATCAGCAGCTCTGAGGTGCGCGCACCGATAAACCCCGCTGCCCCGGTGACCAGATAATGTCCCATGAATTTTCCTTTCCCAGTACTTGGTTTTTTCAGGTTATAACCGCACGATCTTCTCAGTATCCAGTACGAACTTGCGGGTCGCATTGCGACTGTCGAAGACGAATTTCGCACACTCGACAATTGCTTTGTAATCGTAGGTCTTATGGTTCGTGATGATGACCACTCCGTCTGCCTCGGCAACCGATTTCATCAGATCGGGGGTGCTTTCCATGCGCCAGCCTTCTGATTCGTGATGGATTTGCGGGATGTAGGGATCGTGGTATTCGACATGGGCGCCCTTGCGCCGCAGCAGGCCGATCACATCCAGGGCCGGCGACTCGCGCACGTCGTCGATATCCGGCTTGTAGGCTGCGCCGAGCACCAGGATCTTCGACCCCTTCAGCGGCTTGCCGCGGTCGTTCAGCGCTTCCATCACGCGGTTGACTACGTAGCGCGGCATGTTCGTGTTGATCTCGGACGCCAGCTCGATGAAACGGGCATTATAGTGGAACGACTTCATCTTCCAGGAGAGATACAACGGGTCGATCGGGATACAGTGGCCGCCCAGGCCAGGCCCCGGTGTGAACTTCATGAACCCGAACGGCTTGGTCGCCGCGGCGTCGATCACCTCCCAGACGTCCACGCCCAGGTGCTCGCACATGATCGCCAGCTCGTTGACCAGCCCGATGTTGATCATGCGGAAGGTGTTCTCGAGCAGCTTCGCCATCTCTGCGGCTTCGGCCGAGCTAACCGGGTGGACGGTCTGGATCGCGCCTTCGTACCAGGCCGTCGCCACTTCGCCGCAGGCTTCGGTAATCCCGCCCATCACCTTGGGGGTATTGATCGTCGTCCAGTCCTTGCGGCCGGGGTCGACGCGCTCGGGGGAAAAGGCCAGGAACCAGTCTTCGCCTACGACCAGGTCGTTCTCGTTACCCAGCTTGGGCAGCAGGACCTCGCGCGTGGTGCCGGGATAGGTGGTCGACTCGAGCACGATGACCATGCCCTTGTGCATGTGCTTCGCCAGCTCATTGGTGGCGGAGACGATGAAGGACATATCCGGGTCGCCGGTCTGGCGCAGAGGGGTGGGCACACAGATGCTGACGGCATCCATCTCCTGCAGAACGGCGAAATCCGTGGTAGCGGTGAGATGCCCCGATTTGACAAGCCGCTCGACAGCCCCGGTTTTGACATCCGGGATGTAGGAAACGCCCTGGTTGAGCGCTTCCACCTTTCGTGAGTCCGGATCGATGCCTGTGACTTTGAACCCTGCTTCGCCGAACACGACTGCCAGCGGCAGTCCCACGTAGCCAAGTCCCAGGATCCCCACACGTACATTCTTTTCTTTCAGTTTCTTGATGAGAGTTTCTTTGGTGGACATTCTTTCCTTAAACTCCCCTCTCTTCCCAGGAGAGGGGCTGGGGGGTGAGGTCATTTCTTCGTTTTCTTCTTCGATTTACCCAGCGCGGCACGCGCCTCTTCCAGCTGTGCCGGCAGCCGGGCAAAATCCTCCAGCAGCATGGGCTTGAAGCGGTCCTGGTGCAGGGCCGCGGCGGGATGGAACATGGGGATGATAAAGCGCTTCCCCACCTTCTGCATCTGTCCGTGGATCTGGGTGATCTTGGCATCCGGGAAAAAGCGGCTCATCGAGTGGCGCCCGAGCGTGACAATGATGCTCGGGTTGACGATCTTGATCTGGTTCTCGAGATAGTTGCTGGTGCAGGTCTCGATTTCGATCATTTGCGGGTCGCGGTTGCCCGGCGGACGGCATTTGACAATGTTGGTGATCCACACGTCGGCGCGGGTCACATGGGCCTGTGCCAGCAATTGGTCCAGGAATTTGCCTGCCGCGCCCACGAAAGGGCGTCCCTGTTTGTCTTCATTGGCGCCCGGTCCCTCGCCGATGAACATGATCTCGGCATGGGTGGGGCCTTCGCCCGGCACGGCCTTTGTCCGGCCTTTGTATAGATCACATTTCGTGCAAACGGAGATCTGCCCTGCAAGCGTCTCCAGAGCTTCCTGCGCCTTCATACCTGCTCCTTGCCTGCCGCTGCATCGTCGTCCAGGATCAGATGATCTCGATTCAGCGGCTCCAAACTCATCAGGATGGCGTCTTCATCGTTGTCACGGTAATAGCGCCGCCTGCGGCCTGTTTCTTCATATCCAAACCTTCGATACATCTCCTGAGCAGCGAGATTACTCTCGCGCACCTCCAGAAAGGAGCTGCGTGCGCCTTCCTCCAGGGCCTGGAGCAGTGTATGCGACAGTAAGCGACTGCCGATCCCCATCCGGCGGAAATCGGGGTGCGTGGCGATCGTGGCAATGTGCACTTCGTTCACGAACAGCCAGGCGACCACCATCCCGGCAATCCGTTGATCGATTTCCGCCACCCAGCAGCGCGAGGCGGGATTATCCGTCACCTCAAAGCGGAAGGATCGTTCCGGCCAGGGCAGGCTGAAAGAGACCTGGTCCAGCTGGACGATGGCAGGAATATCCTCCAGCGTCATCTTGCGAATCAACAGGTTCATGCTGCATTTGGAACAGTGGCGTGCAGGTATACGGGAGCCAGTGTGGCGAGCTCGTCCACGTCACCGCTTTGCCAGCGCTTCCAGGCAAGCTCGGCCAGGATGGACGGCCGCCGTACGGATTGTGCCGGGGAGGCCAGCTTTACGTTCACTTCATCCCGGGCCAGGTTTTGACGTTCCTCCGCCGTGAACTCGCCGCACACAATGGAAGGACTTCTGATCTCATAGATCAGCGCATCGACCGAAACAACGCTCGCCGGACCCCGGGCCTGCCAGCCATGTTTGGTGCCTTTGTACCAGCCAAAGGCCAGCCGTCCCCGCCCGGCCTGGATGGCGGCAAGCAGCGGCAGCTTCGAGACAGGCTGTCCGGCGGCATGGATATCCAGGGTCGGGATGCCGATCAGCGGCAGGTGCCTTGCCAGCGCCAGTCCCTTCACCAGTGACAGCCCCACCCGCAGGCTCGTGAACGAGCCCGGTCCCAGGGCAACACCCAGGGCCTGGACGTCATCCATGCTCACCCCGCAGCGCCGCAGGAGTTCAGCAATCGCCGGCGCCAGTTCGCTCGTGTGGTGCTGGCTGCTCTGCCAGGAAGTTTCGCCTCGAACCTGCGCCCCATCATACAGCGCGACCCCGATCTGCGAGGTGGAAGTATCAACCGCCAGCAGCATTACTCCGCTCCATATACGCCGCGCCGGATGACGTCGAGCAGATCATCGTAGTGTTTGCCCTGTGAGTTGAAGTTCATTTCGCGCTCTTCTTCATGGACATGTTCGAGACGCACCCACAACCGGTCATTGGGGATCAGCTTTACCATGCGCTCGGGCCATTCGATCAGCAGCGGACCCTGGGCGAGCATCGCGTTGAGATCCAGCTCCTCCGCTTCGAGCGTGGACTCGAGCCGGTAGGCATCCAGGTGAAACAGCTGTTTACCGTCCGCAGTCCGGTAGACGTTGACGATAACAAAAGTGGGGCTGGAAACGGCATCCACGGAGCCCCAGCCTTCGGCGACGCCCTGCACGAAGGTGGTTTTGCCGGCGCCCAGGTCACCCTGCAGGCAGACCACATCTCCGGCCCGCAGCGCCGCACCCAGACGCGCGCCGACGCGGCGGGTCTGTTCGGGGCTTCGGCTGAGGAAATGGACGGTGGGTTGTTCCTGGATCGCCATCGAAAAGATTATATCAGGCGATTG
>DATAKV010000423.1:0-2164 GCA_036261375.1 Anaerolineales bacterium | reverse complement strand
AAACCAGGTAGATAAATCCACTTGCCTTGCGCGCAATCCTTTCCATGCGATCCTCCGGTGTGGTGGGCGCAAGCATAGGAATCAGATATAGGGGTGGACGGCCGTCCACCCCTACAATGGATCTAAATTCCTCCGCTTCCTCCATGGGCAAATCTGGCACGATAAACCCGTCCACCCCGGCATCAGCGGCGTCACAGATGAATTTTTCCAATCCATAGGCAAGCATGGGATTGTAATAACCCATCAGCACGAGGGGAATATCCACGCCGCGGCTGCGCAGCTCTCGCACGGCCTCGAGCGATTTGCGGACCGTGATCCCCTTTTCCAGCGCCATTTGGGTTGCCTGCTGGATAACAGGCCCATCTGCCAGCGGATCGGAGAAAGATAAGCCCACTTCGATCAGGTCGGCGCCGTTCTTAGCGAGTGCTTCGATGACATCGATGGAAGTTTCCAGGTCCGGGTATCCCAAGGGGAAATAAGGCATGAAGATCGGCTTGTTTTGGAAGGCGTTTTCGATTCGGTTCATGGATTCCTCATGATTCGATATACGATTATCGCTCATCGTATATCACCCATTTCTTTAATGACTGTATTCAAATCCTTATCCCCTCTGCCCGATAAATTGACCAGGATCACTTGATCCTTTCGCATTTGAGGCGCGCGCTTGATGACTTCTGCCACGGCATGAGAGGACTCCAGGGCGGGGATAATTCCCTCTGTATGGCAGAGCATGTGGAACGCATCCAGCGCTTCCCTGTCGGTCGCAGAGGTGTAGAAGGCGCGTTCGGTATCCCGCAGCAGCGAATGTTCGGGACCAACCGCGGCATAATCCAGCCCTGCAGAGACGGAGTGTGTCTCGGCGATCTGGCCATCTTCATCCTGCAGGACGTACGTTCTCGTCCCATGGATGACCCCCACTCGTCCCTTTGACGGGTCGCCAAAGCGCGCTGCATGTTTACCTGTTTCGATCCCCCTCCCCCCCGCCTCGACGCCGATCAGCTCCACCTGCTCATCGTTTACGAATCCGCTGAAGACGCCGATCGCGTTCGACCCGCCGCCGACACAGGCAATGACCGTATCCGGCAGCCGCCCCACGTCCATCAACATTTGTTCCCGCGCTTCCGTCCCGATTACCGACTGGAACTCACGCACGATGGTTGGGTACGGGTGCGGTCCCAGCGCCGAGCCGAGCAGGTAGTGCGTGTCGCCGACATTCGTCACCCAGTCCCGGATCGCCTCGTTGATGGCATCCTTCAGCGTCTGCGTACCCGATGTCACCGGCCGGACCTCCGCGCCGAGCAGTTTCATGCGGAACACATTCGGCTCCTGACGAGCAATGTCAACCACGCCCATGTACACGACACATTCCAGACCCAGCAGGGCGGCAACCGTCGCCGAGGCAACGCCGTGCTGGCCTGCCCCGGTCTCTGCCACGATGCGTCGCTTGCCCATCCGCTTGACGAGTAGCGCCTGGCCGAGCGCGTTGTTGATCTTGTGCGCACCGGTGTGAGCCAGGTCCTCACGCTTCAAATAGATCTGCGCCCCACCCAGTTTTTCAGACAATCGCTTTGCATGGGTCAATGGCGTGGGACGCCCCACAAAGGATGTCATCAATTTATTGAATTCTAGCTGAAAAGCGGCATCCTTTTTGGCCGTGACGAATGCCTCTTCCAGCTCGATCAGAGCCGGCATTAACGTCTCCGGAACGAACTGTCCGCCATAGGGGCCGAATTTGTGGGGTAATAACGTCGCTGCCATACTTCCTCCAGATTTCGACGATAGACCATGGATGGTCGACCGTGACGGTCTATCGTCTCCCGTCGACGGTCCGTCTAACCGCACGCACAAACGCCTTCATCCTATTCGCATCTTTGTTCCCAGGGGCATATTCCACGCCCGAGGCTACATCCACACCCCAGGGCCGGACCTTTCGTACGGCCTGCGCGACATTCTCCGGGGTCAGGCCGCCTGCCAGCAGGAAGGGATAATTCTTCGCCAGTTGCGCAGCGCCCTCCCAGTCGGCTGTGACGCCTGTCCCACCATACTCGCCTTTTACAGAAGCATCCATAAGGAAAGCTGGAGCATCCTTCCCAACAATCCCATCCAGGCTGGAAGGAATGCCTCGGAAGGCCTTGAAGCCCCTGCCGCCGAGTATGGACAGTAT
>DATAKV010000421.1:0-3520 GCA_036261375.1 Anaerolineales bacterium | reverse complement strand
TGAAGCCATCGAGATCGCCAGGCAAATGGGCTGGCATCCGAATGAGTCCTATGCGCTCTCCTTCCAGGCTATTTCCCTGGGTCCGCATGGCGAGTTCGGACGCGCTTTGCAGGCTGCACGCCGGAGCTTATCCCTGGCTATTGAGATGGGGTTTGATTTCTTCGTCATCACGGCGCATCTGCCGCTGGGCGCCCTCCACCTGGAGCTATTCGATCCTGAGAAGGCGCGCGAACATCTGCAACTGGCTTACACCCTGGCAGCAAACGCCGGCGCCGCGTTTGTCTCTGACAATATCGCGGGTTACCTGGCGCAAGCCTATCTGGACCTTGGCGAACGGGACCTCGCGGAAACCCTGCTGGCAGAGAGGCTGGCGGATGAGCCGCGGATGATCTCAGAGGCCATGCGCCGGCTGGGGAGGGCGCGCGCCGAACTCTTGTTAAAGAAGGGACAGGCGGAGGCGGCCCTCGCGCTCATCCGGGAGATGATCACCTCCACGCCTCACACAGACCAGGGAGCGGTATCCGCGCCCCTGTGGCTGTTACACGCCCAAGCCTTGCGCGCGCTGGAGCGGTACGCGGATGCCGAACAGCTCTTACGCGAGGCATTGGATGCGGCTCGGACGTCCCAACTCCTGCCCTTGCTGTGGCGTGTGCAGCTCGAGTTGGGCTCCATCCTGCGCCCGATGCGCCGCCTGACCGAGGCGCAGGAACAATTCTCAGCGGCGCGCGAGACGATTCGGAACCTGGCAGACAAGATCTCCGAGGACGCGCTGCGAAAAACATTCCTTGCACGTGCGCTGGGACTCATTCCCAGTCCATCCGAAAGGACAAAAGCCAGGAGCGAGTTCAGCGGTCTCACTGAGCGCGAGCGCGAGATCGCCGCACTGGTCGCGGCAGGGTTGTCGAACAATCAAATTGCAGCGGACCTTGTGTTGAGCCGCCGGACGGTCGAAGCGCACATCGCAAACATCATGTCGAAGTTAGGGTTACGGACACGCGTCCAGATCGCAGCCTGGGCTGTAGAAAAGGGGTTGGGGAAGACACTGCAATAATCTTTTTCCGTAGTGACCTTCGTGTACTTTGTGTTTAAAATTTTCTAAAGTGTAGATTTTAAGTATGATCCTTCCAAAATCTAGGTAATTACCACGATGCGGAGTATCTCCTTCCTGAGTAAGATGTATTCAATCGTCTAATCCAGAAGGAGATTTACTATGTCAACAATTGTCGCAATCTTTGATCTACCCGGGGTAACTGCCGCACAGTATGACCAGGTGATGCGAGATCTAAACGCAGCCGGCGCGGGAAACCCGAAAGGTCGCCAATCGCATGTGGCAGCCTCAAAAGAGGCGGGTTGGCTCGTGGTGGATGTTTGGGAGTCACCCGATTCGCTCGATCGGTTCGCCGGGACGTTAATGCCGATCTTACAGAAAAACGGCGTGACCCCGCCGCAGCCTCAGATCTTACCGGCTCATAACATATTGGGCAGCTAGCTTCCATTCTTGCTTATCTATAAGGAGAAATAACCATGCCAACGCAACCTCTCGAAGAATTCGCCAGGAAGTACTTCGATTATCTCGACCGCCGCGACCTGGATGGGCTGGCGACCCTGTTCGCACCCGACGTAGGGTTCTACGGGTTTGGACCCGAAGCGCTCAACTGGGAGGGCGTGAAAGCGGCCATGACAGAGTTCTTTACCGCCTTCCCCGACTCGCGCATGCCTCTCGACGACGTCATTGCCGAGGGCGACCGCGTGGCCATGCGACACAGCTTCCGCGGCACACACAAGGCGCCATTCCAGGGCATCCCCGCGACCGATAAATCCGTGGTCGTTACTGCTATCGTGACGGTGCGGGTCCAGGACGGCAAGGTCGTCGAGGGCTGGCTCAACGCCGATATGTTTGCCCTGCTGCAGCAGCTGGGTGTGATTCCCCAGCCTTCCTGATTAAATGCTTTTATAAATAGAAAGGATAAAACCATGACTGCTCCACTGGAAATCAACAAAGAAATCGTGCGCCGCTACCGCGAGGCACATAACTCCAACCAGCTGAACCTGCTGGACGAGATCGTCGCAGCGGACCTGATCGCTCACAATTTGCTACCGAACGTCCCCCGAGGCCTGGAAGGCGGCAAGATGGTTCATATGGGCGTCATCGCCTCCTGCCCCGACCTGCAGACGACGACGGAGGATCTGTTTGCCGAGGGTGATAAAGTGGTGGAGCGCTGGTCGATGTCCATGACGCACACCGGAGAGCCGTTCTTGGGTGCGCCTGCCAGCGGACGGCGCGCGCAGGTGTCCGGCACAAGCATCTATCGCATTGCGCAGGGCAAGATCGTCGAGCACTGGGCCAATATGGACTTCCTCGGCGTGCTACAACAGCTGGGACTGGCGCCGTCCTGATCGATCCCACCGCGCCGCGCGGAACAACCCCGTTTCCTTCCATCCAGGTGACGGGGTTTTATTGTTAGCGCCCTGTATCGACCCCGTCGATAGGCAAACCATAATAAGGTGGGTATAATTTCGTTAGCTTATGTAGATAGCCTCATAAAATGGACCTGAACAGGTCCGGCCCCCATCATCATCACATCATAATACTATCATTTGGCAATCCAACAGCAGTGCAGCCGCAGATGGGCACGTGACCGGTCGAATAGAAGGATTCCCGTGCCAATGGTTTCGAAGAGAACAACAGATTCGAAATGGGAGAAGATGTCGAATGATCAACTGGAATGACTATCACGAGCGGGTCCGCAAGGGAATCGCCGGGATCGGCCGCGCCAATCCCGATATTGTGCGCGGCTACCGCGCCCTCGGCGACGCAGGCAAGAAAACCAACCTGCTGGGCGCGAAGACACGGGAGCTGATCGCGCTGGCCGTCGCCGTCACGGTGCAATGTGACGGTTGTATCGTCGTGCATACGGAAGCGGCGCTGCAAAACGGCGCGACAGAGGAAGAAATCATTGAGGCGCTGAGTGTCGCGATCCAGGTCAAGACGGGGTCTGCGCTGATCTATTCCACCCGCGCGCTGGATGCCGTCAAAGCCAAGACATCCCAAACTCCCGGGGACGCCTCAGACTGAATTTCAGAAAGAAAGGATAAGCACATGAGTGGATATCACACCGATATTGAGAAGAAAAGCCTGGAGAACAATTACTTCAGGCAGGTCCTGTTCACAGGACCGCACAGCCAGCTCGTCGTCATGGCCTTGAAGCCCGGCGAGGACATTGGCCAGGAGACACACCCGGATACCGACCAGTTCATCCGTGTGGAGTCTGGCCAAGGAAAAGCCGTCCTGGACGGGCAGGAATATGAGCTCGCGGATGGCTCGGCGTTGGTGATCCCGGCCGGGGCGGAACACAACGTCATCAACACATCTTCTACCGGGGCGCTCAAGCTGTACACCGTCTACACACCGCCCGAACACCCTGACGGCACGGTGCACAAGACGAAGGCAGAAGCCGAAGCTTACGAGCGTGAGCACCATCACTAAACCTCTAACGGAATAAGAAAGGAACATAAGTAT
>DATAKV010000409.1:0-3578 GCA_036261375.1 Anaerolineales bacterium | reverse complement strand
CGGCGAGCTCGTCCTTGTCGCCGATTTGCCGGAAGAGGGCTTCGCTTTCGTGCAGAGAGTCGAATGCCAGTGTTTCGTCTCCGGAAAAGGCGGATGACATTCCCAGAAAATGAAGGGCACGCGCTAGCTGCAGGGGATCGTCCAACTGGCGCGCCAGGGCAACGCCCTTCCAGGCGGCACTCTGCCCCGCGGGATGCTCTCCGCGATTGATTGATAACATGGCAAGAGCCGAGTATGCCCGGGCGCGCTGCGCGCGTGTTCGATCGAGGTCCGCGGTGGATAACGCCTCTGCCCGCGAGATGGCAGCCTGGCACCACTTGCATCCTTCCGTCATATATCTGCGTGACAGCCAAAACGTAGCTAACGAAGCGACCATTTGCAGCGCAGACTCGGGGTGGTGCTCCACTGCCCAATCCAGGGCAGACCGGAGATTATCGTGTTCTATCTCCAGCCGGTTTACCCACAAGGGTCGCTGCGGCGTGCCAAACTTCTCCTCCGCACGCCTGGCATAGTCCATGAAGTGAGCCAGGTGACGATCCCGTGCATTCACTGCCTCCCCCGACTCCAGCAATTTTTCCATGGCATATTGCCGGATGGTCTCCAGGTAACGGTAGCGGTAAGATGCCTCTGTAGGAGATTCGCCTTCCTTCTCTTCCACATTGACCAGCGACTTGTTGACCAGGCCGGATAGACCTTCCATCGCCTCCATCTCACCCGCGACCGCTTCCGCGGCTTCGAACGTCCAGCCTCCGGAAAAGACGGCCAGCTGGCGCAGGACCTCCTGTTCCGTTCCGTTCAGCGTGTGATAGCTCCAGTCGATCAACGCCCGCAGGGTTTGCTGGCGCGGCAGCGCGGTGCGGCTTCCGCCGGTGAGCAGTTTGAAGCGGTCGTCGAGCCGTTCTGCGATCTGCCGGGGCGTGAACAATTTGACGCGTGCCGCCGCCAGCTCGATCGCCAGCGGAATGCCGTCCAGTCGTTCGCAGACCTGGGTCACATACGCAGCGTTGTCGCTGGTCAATGTAAATTGCGGGTTGGCTTTTCGAGCGCGCTCGGTGAACAGGCGCGGCGCTTCGTAGCGCATAAGCTCGTGCGTCAGGTTTCCGGCGTCTTGCAGTGCTTGGAAGTCCGCAGGCAGGGATAACGAGGGCACGCGGTAGACTGTTTCTCCGGCGATCCCCAGTGCTTCCCGGCTGGAGGTGAGGATTTTCAATTTTGGGCAGGCGTGCAGGAAACGCTCCGAGAGACGGGCACAGGTTTCGATGAGGTGCTCGCAATTATCCAGGACGAGCAGCAGTTGTTTGCCGCGCAAGTAATCTGTGACCGTGTCGATCAGCGGCAAGCCCTGATGCTCACGCAGCTGGAACGTCGATGCGATAGTGGAGAGGACGTAAGTGGAATCCGCCAGCTGTGCCAGCTCGATCAGCCAGACCCCATCTTTAAAGACCGGCACCTGCTCTGCCGCCACTTGCAGGCTCAGCCTTGTCTTGCCCGTGCCGCCCGGACCGATAAACGTCAGGATGCGTGTGGAGGACAATAAGTCCAGGGCTTCTACAATCTCGCCTTCACGACCGATAAAGGATGTCAGCTGCGCGGGAAGATTGTGCCGGACGGTATCCAGGGTTTTCAGCGGCGGGAACTCGGAAAGTAGATCGGGAGCCGTCACCTGGTAAATATGTTCGGGCCTGACGATATCCTTCAGGCGGCGTTCCCCCATATCGCGTAAGTCCGTCCCGTTCGGGAGCGCTTCCCGGACCAGGTCGTGCGTGGTTTGCGAAAGCAGGATCTGCCCGCCGTGCCCCGCGGACATCACCCGCTGGGTCAGCGCCAGCGTGGCATATCCTTCATAGGCGGCGCCTTGTAAGTCGTCCTTCGCCTGTACGGCGTGCGCCGGACCTGTATGAATGCCCATCCGCACCCGGATCGGCGCCGGTGACCAGGCTTCCGTCTGCAAGGTTCGTTGTGCCTCCAGCGCGGCAGACAGTGCATCCCTGGCGGTGTCAAATGCCGCAGAAAACGAATCGCCAACAATGCGAATGACGAAGCCATGATGGGTTTCAATGGATTTCTGCAGGATGTCGTTATGGCGCGCCAGCAGAGCCGGCATCTCTTGAGGATGCTCCTGCGCAAGCCGGGTGCTGCCTTCAATGTCTGTAAAGAGGAAGGTGACGGTGCCGGAAGGCCGCACCGTGGTGCGTGGGTTCGGGTCTCCCATGGGATACCAGATTATGACATAGGTACTCCATTTTGGAAATAGAGCGAAACAAAGGGAGCGAAGTGCTCGGCAGCTTTGAAAAGTTAAGGCACTAGGCTTTCTCCTCGGAACGGGATGGCTCGGTGACTTTCCAGACCGGGTCCCGCAGGATCAGCAGGACGACGATGGCACCCAGCACCAGGCTGGGAATGCCTATTCCAAACGAAAAGAGCATGCTGGCTGGCATCACCATCGTCATCGCGAAGAAACTGAATGCCTGGTTGCTGAGTGCGTGCAGATAAGCCGCCGTCCAGATCCCGTTCGATTTGAACACGGCATACGCCAGGAAGTAGGACAGGATGACACAGAAAAACACCATCGCAAACGACCCGAGGATCGGCTGGCCGGGGTAGTTGTAGCCCATCCAGATCACCGGCCAATGCCAGATGCCCCAGAACACGCCCAGCAGGAAGACGCCGCGGATCCGTCCGAGGCGGGTCAGCTCCGATTGCAGGTAGCCGCGCCAGCCGTATTCCTCCCCAAAGGTAATGATCAGCCCCAGGAACGGACCAACGATCACCGTGTTCAATGCCATCATGAGCATGAGCGCCGGAGCAGGCAGGTTCGCGGCAAGTTGAGGAAAGGCTGCTGTTAAGTCGACGACCTGACCCAGCTTGAAAACATAGTTGAGGAAGGTCTGGAGTGCGTAGAAGGCAACCAGCCCGATGCCGTAGACCAGCCAGACATGCCATTTGCCTCCGGCAAGCCCGGCGCCGGCAAACGCTTCCCTGCCGCCTCTCCACCTCAGCACGACCAGCAGAAGCAAGCCGACCAGGTTTGGGAACAAGAGAAGCGAGCTGATGGTCATGGTCTGTTCGGGCTGGACCAGGCTGGCGATCAACCCGATCAGATAGAGAACGGTCAGCAGCAGGTAAAAGTAAACGAACCAGCGTGAAGCCGTACGGTTGGACCGGTAATAGATGGGGCTTTCCCTGAAGAAAAAGGCACCCAGCACCATCGCAGAGAATGCCGGCAGGAGCATCTGGAATTGCAAAAGAAGTGCTGTGATCGGGCTGGTCAGTCCGCCGTTCAGATACAGCACCAGGTCTGCCAGCCAGGTCAGACCAAATGTCAGGCCCAGGAACCAGGCAGCGTGCGGCCAGTTCACCCTGGATGGTGCACCGACAGACAGTGGTGTAACGATGGAAGGTTGTGCAGTTGTTTGCATGGTGATCTCACTTTCGTAATTGGACAGACCCAATAGAGAAGGTTCTCCTTCGCATGATAAAGTAAGAATAAAAAAGACTCCCCTACCGGTGGGGGAGTCTTCACTGTCCAAATGGACAGTGTGTCCAAAAGGATCGTCCACTATCGCCCGCCAGGCGCC
>DATAKV010000406.1:0-3342 GCA_036261375.1 Anaerolineales bacterium | reverse complement strand
TATCAAAAGTGGGGACCGCACGACTTCTTCATTCCACGGGAGCTGGATGGACATCGCCTTCATGATGAGTACGTGGACACCATCCGCCTCCTGTTCCGGACCTATGAGGAATCGCTGGAGCCCGTGCGGCGTCTCATTCTGGAGCGCTTCCCGCGCCGCGAGAATGAAAAGGATGAAGCCTGGGACCGCCGCATCCGCTCCAAATATGTAGATGTCTGCCGCTTCCTGCTGCCCGCCGCAGCCCTGGCCAATGTAGGCATGACCGCCAACGCCCGGGTGCTCGAGAACATGATCCGCAAGATGCTTTCTCACGAACTGACAGAAGTGCGCGAGATCGGCGAAAAGGTTAAGGAAGTAGCCAGGGCCGAGACGCCAACCCTCGTCAAATACGCGGACGCGGTCCCGTATCTCGTGGAGACAACCGCTGAATTCGCTTTGACCCGCCCGCCTCTGCCTCTGAGTGAAGGGCCGCTGGTCGAGCCGGATTGGTGTACGCTCATTTCGTTCGATAAGGATGGAGAGAAGAAAGTCCTGGCGGCAGCCCTGTTCCGATTTGGTGAAATGAGCTATGCCGAGGCGCTGGGATACGTCAAAGCACTCAAAAAACCTGAAAGGGCGGGGCTGGCTGAAGCCCTGCTGGGGCGGCTTGGTAAATATGATGTCCCATTGCGTGAGCTGGAATACTCCACCTACGTCTTCGATTTTGTCATGGACCAGGGTGCCTATGCCGAGTTTAAGCGCCACCGCATGATGACTCAGACTCCCCAGCGATTAACTACGCGCCTCGGGTATGCCACCCCGCGTCTGATCACACAGGCGGGCTTTGGATCGCAGTATGAGGCAGCGATGCAGGCCGCTGGGGATATGTTCGAAAAGCTGTATGAGGTCAACCCGGCCATTGCCCAGTATGCCGTGCCCAACGGATTCAACCGCCGGGTGCTGGCCGAATTCAACCTGCGCGAAGCCTTTGCCTTCTGCCAGCTGCGGTCTGCTGCGAATGCCCATTTCTCCATCCGCCGCGTGGCCCAGCGCATGTACGATGAGATGAGCAAAGTCCACCCACTGCTGACGAAATATATGAAATTGACTGATGAAACCTGGAAGGGAGTCGAAGAGAATTTCTTTACCGAAGTGTAAATCGCCACAGAGACATGGAGCTTATTTTTTTCTCCAAGTCCCTGTGGCTAACTAAGGAAACAGGGGATTTAGATCAGGTTGCTCACAATCGACAGCAGGATACCACCCGCAATCACGCTACCCAGCTGGCCGGCGGTATTGGCGCCCATGGCGTGCATGAGGATGAAGTTGTTCGGGTCCTCATCATTTGCCACTTTGGCCGCGAGCCGTCCTGCCATCGGGAAGGCGGAAATGCCGGCTGCGCCGATCAGCGGGTTGATCTTGTTGCCGCTCAGAAATGTCATAATTTTTCCAAACACCAAACCTGCCACTGTGTCCAGAACAAATGCGATCAGGCCGAGGCCCAGGATCTTGATGGTTGCAAGATTCAGGAAACTTTCTGCGTCCATGGTTGCGCCGATGGCCAGGCCGAGGAACAGGGTGGCGATGTTGATGATCTCGTTCTGCGCAGCTTTGCTCAAACGGTCCACGACCCCCGAGGCTTTGAGCAAATTTCCGAGCATGAGCATTGAAATGAGCGGCGTCGCTTCGGGAACGAGAAGACCGACGACCAGGGTAAGAATGACCGGGAAGAAAAGCAGTGCCTTTTGTGAGACCGGCTTCGGAGCATAATCCATGCGGATCAGGCGCTCTTTTTTCGTGGTCAACAGTTTCATCAAAGGCGGCTGGATGATCGGGATCAGGCTCATGTAGGAGTACGCAGCCACAGCGATGGGAGCTAAAAGCTCGGGCGCGAGCTTGGTCGCTACGAAAATGGAGGTGGGTCCGTCGATCGCGCCAATCACACCAATTGAAGCCGCCTGGTTAAGGGGAAAACCCAACAGAACCGCCAGGATGAGCGTGCCGAAAATACCGAACTGTCCCGCCGCGCCGAGCAATGCCATTTTGGGCTGTGAAAGCAGCGGGCTAAAGTCGATCATCGCCCCCACGCCGATGAAGATCAACAGTGGGAAGAGTTCCGTTGCAATGCCTGCATCGTACAGGACACCCATCATACCCTCGGCCGCGGTCATACCGGCCATTGGGATATTTGCCAGCAGGCAGCCGAAACCGATGGGCAAGAGCAGCACCGGCTCGATCTCCTTGAAAACCGCCAGGTAGATCAGCACCAGGGCGGCCGTGATCATGACCGCATTGCCCCAGGTGAAGTGCAAGATTCCCTTGAGTAACTCGGGGAGCAGCTCTGCGATGTTCATTCGAACTTCACCAGCGCCTGTTTGTGCGCCACGGTCTGTCCGGCACTGACCAGGATCTCCGTCACCTTGCCGGCGCGTGTCGAACGGATGCTATTCTTCATCTTCATGGCTTCAATGATGAGCACAACCTTGCCCACCTCGACCTCATCCCCTGCTTTTACAAAGACATCCACAACGGTTCCTGGAAGGGGGGCCGTCAATTCACCGGTGCCGACACTCTGGCTCGTGGAAGGTCTGGGTGCCTGAATGAGAGTGGCAGGTTTGTTCTCTTCGCGGACTTCCGGCTTGGTCCCATTTTCCGGGTGGACTTCGAACCGTTCGCCATCCACGCGGGCGATGACCGGGCGAGCGTGGATATCTTCGATCTCGACTTCGTATGATTTATCTTCAATTCGTACCGAATATTTCATTCCTAACCTACCTTACGCGGCTTGCGGACGATGGGTGTCCCCTTTTGATACATCTGCCTTGTGCGCATCCCCAGCTGCCAGGCCGAAACGATCGCCGTCGGCGGGAGGGAAAGCGGGTGCGCCTGCGACATTTGCTGCTCTGCCAGCGCCATGGCCACGGCGATGGCGGCCGCCCGGGCTTTGGCATCCTTATCCATAACGGGAGCAGGCAGGGCCGAGTCTGAGACGGGCTCATTCACCGGCATTTCTTTTTCTGCTGCAACCTTTGTCAGCAGGGCCATCATCCACCACAGGAGGATGATCGCGGCAAAGACCAGGCCCATGCCCAGTGCGGTAATTTCAAGTGCGATGATTAAAGGATTCATCATTCGTCAACTACACCGGGATATTGCCATGCTTGCGCGGCGGGGCAGGCGTGTACTTGTCACGCAGAGCCGAAAGGGCAGCAATGATCTTCGGACGCGATTCGCGCGGCTCGATGATATCGTCCACATAGCCGGTGCCGGCCGCGTAGTATGGATTGTTGAACTTCTCGCGGTACTCGTTCGCCAGCTTTTTACGCTCCCCGGCGGGGTCATCCGCGCTTTCGATCTGTTTCT
>DATAKV010000394.1:0-5481 GCA_036261375.1 Anaerolineales bacterium | reverse complement strand
ATAGAAGTATTCCTGTAAAAAGCCGGCACGTTCCTGGCCGGTCATCAGGCGCGGGCGGGAGTAGTCCTCGAGCATGGCGGTGATCAGCTCCACACTGATGAGCCTGCCGTCATAGATCACGTAACGGTCCAGGAACTCGCGGCGGATCCCTGGCGGCATCCAGTCCTGGTCGCCCATTTGGTCGAAGAACAGGTTGCCCAACCCATAATGGATAAATGAGTCACCATGGAACTCCATCATCTGGGCATAATGCGCCTGGCTGCCGCTGACAATAGACGCGCCTGCGTCTGCCACCAGCTGGAAATCGCGGACCTGCTGCGGGCTGGGACGCGAGTCGTAGCTTTCATTCCACTGGAAGGTGGAGATAACAACGTATCCCTGGGCCTTCAAAGAATTGATCATCCCGGCCAGGTACTCGAAGTCACAGGGCGCTGCTCCCGGCTGGAAATCGGTGGCGGTCGGGAAGCGGCCGACATCGGGTTTGTTACAGCCGATGAAGGCGATTTTGTTGCCATTGCCTTGAAAGAGCGCCGGCTCGAGCGAATCCTTCAGGTCAAGGCCGCCGCCAAAGTAGGGAAGTCCCTTCTCGTTGTAGATCTCGATCGTTTCGCGCATCCCGGCCGAGCCGCGGTCGGCGAAGTGATTTCCGGTCAGCTCGATCACATCCGCACCGACATCAGTCAGCAGGTCGATATATTTCGGGTCACTGCAAAAAACCAGAGCACCTGAATTGGGTTTCGGAAAGGTACAGCCGGTGAAGAAGGGGATTTCATTGCTGATATGGGCAATATCCGCTTCGCGCAGCACATCTCTGATTTTTTCACCTGGGTAGGTAACACTTTTTCTCTCCATGGTGTAGGCGGTGGCGCGGACGAGCGCGGTCACGCCGGTCATGATGACCGTTGTCATTTTGGAGGGATCGTAATTGGATGAAATTTGCGCATCCTGCTGAACATCGAGATGGACGACCAGAGGATACCGGGAGAGATCGAAATTCTTGCGGATGGGCGATTGGCCGTCGATGGCCAGCACCTTCCATCTTGGCTGCAGCTCCTCGAACGGCAGGATCGCCCACGACCCCAATTCGGACCAGGCCGTATCGAGCAGTTGGTCGGGAGCGATGATCCTCACCGCACCTGTAGCGGGTTTCCCCCACAAGGTGCTGATCTCCGACAGAGTAGGCTCGCTCACCAACAGCGGTCGCCCGCGGAACGCGTCGGGCATGGCCCCCTGGGTCCAGGCCAGGTGAAGTTCCTCAGACGTCACGCCATCGGTTACGGTTGGAAAAGGCGCGGCCAGCGCGTACACCCAGGGAATTTGGCTGGCATCCTGCTTCACCGGTTGCAGCGCTGCGGAAGGTAATGTGCTGATCTCCACGGACGAGTTGACCGCCGGCGTCTCCTGGATGGAACGAGATGGCGAAGCGGCCCGGGGTGAACAGGCTGAAGCAAGGAGAAATAACAATAAAACAAATGAAAGGAAGGGATAGAGAGATAACTTTTGGGGCATCGCGCCCTGATTATACATCCGCCCTGAGCATGATCTCGGCCAGGGAAAATTCCTTCAAGGCGGCTCTATCGACCGTCACGCCCAGGCCAGGGCCGTTCGGTACTGTGATCGTGCTGTCATCGTTCAACACGAACCGTTCATTTGTGATGTCACGCGCATAATAGCGATCCGAGGCAGAGATATCGCCCGGCAGGATGAACCCCGGCAGGGAGGCGATCGCCAGATTCGAAGCGCGGCCAATGCCCGTCTCGAGCATCCCGCCGCACCAGACCGGTACATTTCGCTGGCGGCAGTAGTCATGGACGGCGAGCCCCTGGCTCAATCCGCCCACCCGCGCCGGCTTGATGTTGATGATCCTGCAGGCCTGCATCTCGAGAGCATAACGCGCATGCCGCGGCGTGACAACGCTCTCATCCAGGCAGATCGGCGTCTTGAATTCTGCCTGGAGTTTGCGGTGGTCCCAGATGTCGTCCTCGAACAAAGGCTGTTCGATCAGGAGAAGGTCGAGATCGTCAATGGCCTCCAACACTTTCGCCGACTCCAGGGTATAGGCAGAGTTCGCATCGACCTGCAAGCGCAGATCGGGATACGACTTGCGCACAGCGGTTGTCTCGGCCACCTCACGTCCCGGCTTGATCTTGATCTTGACACGACGATAGCCCTTCTCCAAATAGGATGCAACGGTTCGCACCAGCGCCTGAGCGGATTCCTGGATCCCGATCGAAACCCCTACATCGACCCTGGATAGCGTACCTCCGAACAATTCCCGGAGCGACCTGTTGTTGCGCTTCCCAATCAAATCCCATAACGCCATTTCCACGCCTGCCTTGGCAAGCTGGTGCCCGCGAATACCTTCGACGCGCCGCTGAAAATCTTCTGCATCCCTGACATCCTTTCCCAGGATCAGCGGTGCGACGAAGTCCTTGAGGATGTGCCATGCAGTGCCGGTGGTCTCATAATTGTAGCCAGGGTCACGGGTGGCGACACACTCGCCGTAGCCGGTCAATCCCTCTGACTGCAGGGTGATGATGACACATTCACGGTTGATCTCGCGTCCGAATGACGTTTCGAACGGCGCGACCAGCGGCATGGAAATGTGATGGAGAGTAATGGATTCGATTTTCATAGGGTCAACCTGAACAGGATAGGAATTCGTTCGACCGACCGACAGCCTCTGCATCTGCAGAATGGATCTGGCTTAAGCGGGACCAGGTATCGCACAAAATCGTTCTCATCCCGGCATTCGTCTTATGGGCAGCGCGGGTCAGTTCGTAAGCCTGCTGCCAGTCGCCGGTCTGGGCGTAGGCTTCGATGAAGGGGATATATTCAACCCCGTACCGGGGGCGCAGCTCATTTCGCTGGGCTTCCCTGAGCAACTGGATGGCTTTCTCCCAATCCTGGACCTGGCGGGCCAGATCCCCCTTCTGGAAGTAATAACACCAGTCACGCGCCGGCTCGGAGCCGAAAATCTCCGGGTCGGGCGGAGGCGCGGACTCGTCCGGGATAATGAATGAGGGATCGGAAACGTTCAGCAGTACATTGCGGCCATCGGCGATCAAAGGATCCAGCGCGTACACATCGTCCAGCACGCGCAGGCAGGAGTTCTGCTCCTGGTGCACAAGACCGATCCCCTGCGAAGTATTTCCTTCAAAATTAAATATGCGAAGCTGGTAGCGGAAGGGATCATTGGGCTGGTAGTCAAAATGAAAGCGGCGTGGAAAATACCAGTAGGGGAGGGTGCCATCCTCGGTCTCGTAGTGGTACAAAACGTTAAGCGAATAACCTGCCGCGGCATAGTGCGTAACCGACGGCGAGGGCTGCTCGAAACTAAAGACAGCCGTTCCCCTTTGCAGGGCAGGCGCGCGCCAGTACAACTGCCAGTAAAAATCGCGCTGGATGGCCCAATCCCGACGGTAGGCATTGACCACCCAGATCTGGGCTGCGATCGAGAAGACCAGCAGGGAGCCCAGAACAAGCTTGTGCCCGCCGGGACGGACAAACCAGAGCACAAGCGCCAGGACCATAAGACAGGCACCCAGCAAAGGCGCCAGCGCGAACCGGTCGGACCAGCCCCCGGCGCTGATGTCCTTGCCGATCGCCCAGATCGGGATCGCGCCCATAACGAAGGATAGAAATCCCAGGAAAAAGATGGGGGCCGGTGTGGATCGATCGGCGATTTCCTTTTCCCGGGTACTGTAGAAAAAGCCAAAAAAGAGGGCAAACAAGATTCCCACCCCAAAGGCGAACCAGGCCACCCGGCTCTGGAAGTTGAACCCCTCGAACTCGATCACCGCATTGATCCAGACCTGGAAGATCAAGTAAATGAAATCCAGCAGGGCACTGTTCAGAAGAGACAGGATGGCACTTAACGGCGATTCCTGGAACCCCGCTACGAACGAGCTGATCTCTCCGATCCGGCTCGTGGTTCGGAAAATCTGAGGGAAGTAAACGATCCGGCACCAAAAGTAGAAGGCTGTGATCCCTAGATAAGGAAGGGAGAGGAGCAGGACTCGCCGGAGCCTGTGACGGATGCTGGCAAACTCTTCCGATAAAAGCATCCAGAGGATCACCGGGCGGACCAGCTCGAGCCCGGAGAAATATTCGGTGGTGAAGAGATGAGCAAAGGTCGCCAGCCAGGACAGGGGAAAAAGGATACGTCTCCATTGGGGACGCCTGACGGCCAGCACCATCAAGTAAATGGAAAGGGCGAACAGCAGGAACGTCATGATATGGCGTGCCTTGGTTGCGGACTGCGACTGCTGCAGGAAACCGGGATACAACAGGATCAGCGTGCCCAGCCAGTAGAGATGGTTCTCATAGCGCGGCCAGAGCAGGATCAGCGCCCGGGTGAAGATCAGGACGCCCGCCCAGCGGATGAGCAGTGTCACAACGTGCCAGCCAATCGGGTCGGACCCGACAAGCGAATGAATGAGTTGATACGTCCAGGGGAAGGGACGGTCGGTGGAATAGAACTCGAACTGCAGGGAGGGATCGAGCTCGTTGAACATGACGATCTCCCAATCGTCCCAGTGATAACCCAGCGAAGGCAGCGCATATAAATAAACAACAAACCCCATCAACAATAAAGCCGCCGGATAGAACCAGGGCTTTTCAGAGATCTTCTTTAATTTATTGAAGGTGTTGATGGTGTCATGGAGCATCAGAGCTTAACTTCCCCAGAATCGTCTTCCATTTTCAGGCTGCGCAGGGCCTCGTCCATGCTGGTCGCCGCATCCCGCCGCATGCCGGCTGCAGTCGTGCCGCAGTAGGGACAGATATTCCACGGCAGCTCCATCAGCCGGTTGCAGTTCTCACAGTTCTTCTTGAGCTTGGTATGGCAGTTCGGGCAGACCTGCCACTCATCCTTAACGCGCCGCTCACAGCCGGGGCACAGAGGCAGGTCCTCCAGCGCCTGGAGGAGTGCCTCCTCTTCGAGCGTCCGCTGGTATTCCTCTTCAAGGGTCCGCGGCGGGCGCAGGATGAGATAGACCAGTACCCCCGGCAGGTTCAGCACGGCGACAAGCAAAGTCGCAAGCGTCTGTACGAGCGGATCACGCGCCCGGGTACGGATATCGCGATAGGTCCAGATGACGAGCGAGATCCAGAGCGCCGCCAGGAACGCGCCGCCGAAGCCGGTGAGTACAAGAATAAGATTGCTGATGAAGGTGGGATCCAGGGTCATGACTTCCTCGATGGGCAATTGTATCTCATCTCAGGGGGTATCGTGGTGGAAGTGCCACTCCCCTTCGCCCTGGTCCACATAGGAGCGCATGCCGATCACCTGGTAGAAGGTAATGCCGGGCCGCATGTAGATGAGTCCGCCGCCGGGGGTTGTAATCAACAGAGGCTGATTACCGTTCGTCCGGTGCCAGCGCGCCTGGATGGCCACTCCATCGCGGAAGACATAGGCTTCTCCGGAGCCGGTGAGATCGATGTGATAGACCTCATCCTCCTGATCAAAGGTGTTGGCAA
>DATAKV010000390.1:0-7707 GCA_036261375.1 Anaerolineales bacterium | reverse complement strand
CGAGCGCGCCGGGGATGAAGTGGTCCAGCTCTATGTGCGGGACCTGCTGAGCGAGCGTGTGACCCGTCCCGTTAAGCTGCTGAAGGCCTTCGAGCGCATCACACTCGAGCCGGGCGAGTGCCGGACGGTAGAGTTCCTTGTCGGGCGCGAGCAGCTGCAGTTTCTGAATGAAGAGATGCAGAAGACAGTGGAGCCGGGTCAGTTCGAACTCTTGGTAGGAGGCAGCTCGAGGACCGTGGTTTCGATAATGCTGGAGGTTGTTGCCTAAATCCTGGCACCGTCATTGCGAGGAGCCCTTAAGGGCGACGAAGCAATCTCGCATGGAGTCACCTATGAGTACCCAGCGTGAGATTGCTTTGTCGGGCTAAAGCCCTCCTCGCAATGACAGAATTACTCCACCCAGTCAAACGTGCGGGTGACGGCTTTCTTCCAGCCGGCATATTGTCTCTCTCGGAGAGTGGATTCCATTGTCGGGGTCCACTCTTTGTCTTTGGCCCAGTTGCTGCGCAGATCGTCCAGGTTTTCCCAGAAGCCAACCGCCAGGCCGGCCGCATAGGCTGCACCCAGCGCCGTGGTCTCGGCCACCTGCGGACGGATGACCGGCACGCCCAGGATATCGGCCTGGAACTGCATGAGCAGCTCGTTGTAGACCATCCCGCCGTCCACTTTGAGGGTCGTCAGCGGCACACCTGAATCGGCGTTCATTGCCTCGAGCACTTCACGGGTCTGGAAGGCGGTCGCTTCGAGGGCGGCCCGGGCGATGTGAGCACGCTGGATGTAACGGGTCAGGCCCACGATCGCGCCGCGGGCGTCACTCTTCCAGTAGGGAGCGAACAGGCCGGAAAAAGCCGGGACAAAATAGATGCCGCCGTTGTCCTCCACCGTGCGGGCCAGCGCTTCCACGTCTGCCGATCTCTCGATGATCCCCATGTTATCCCGCAGCCACTGGACCAGCGCGCCGGTAATGGCGATCGAGCCTTCCAGGCAGTAGACCGCCTCCCCATCGCCGATCTTATAACCAAGGGTGGTCAGGAGCCCGTTCTTCGACTGCACCGGCCTGGTCCCGGTGTTGAGCAGCATGAAGCAGCCGGTGCCGTAGGTGTTTTTGGCTTCCCCCGGGCTGAAGCAGGTCTGGCCGAAGAGCGCCGCCTGCTGGTCACCCAGGTCGCCCGCCACAGGGATGCCGTCCAGGATGCCTTTCGCCGCGGCGTAGACCATCGACGAGGGTTTGATCTCGGGCAGCATGGCCCGCGGGATGGCCATCGCCTCCAGCATGAGCGGATCCCAGTCCAGCGACTCGAGATTCATCAGCATGGTGCGGGAGGCATTGGAGACATCCGTGATGTGGACCCCACCTTCCGGCCCGCCGGTCAGGTTCCAGATGATCCAGGTATCCATGTTGCCGAACAGGAGCTCGCCCCGTGCGGCCCGAGTCCGCAGTCCTTCCACATTATCCAGCAGCCATTTGATCTTTGGACCTGAAAAGTACGTGGCAAGAGGCAGGCCGACCCGCTCGCGGAAGCGGTCCTGCCCGCCTTCTGCGGCGAGCTCGTTACAGATGGCGTCGGTGCGGGTATCCTGCCAGACGATCGCATTGTGGACAGGCTTGCCGGTCGATCGCTCCCAGACGACCGCCGTCTCACGTTGGTTGGTGATACCGATCGAGGCGATCTCCGCCGGGGAGACGCCGCTTTTCTGAAGCGCGGCCTCGATCACCTCGCAGGTGCGCCGCCAGATCTCCAGGGGATCATGCTCCACCCAGCCGGGCCGGGGATAGATCTGCTCGTGCTCCTTTTGGTCCATCCCGACCACCTGGCCGGCGTGGTCGAAGATCATGAAGCGGGTGCTGGTCGTGCCCTGGTCGACTGCGGCTGTGTATCTGGTCATTACCTGTTCTCCCGTTGTGGGTTGCTTTCTGACTCCCGATTTTACTTCCTTACTGTTTATCCATCACGATGCTCCGGACATACTGTCCACTCGGATAGTGAAAACCCGCCCGGCGATGGGGGATATTTCGGCTTAACGGACATACGATAAAGGCACATCAAAACTATGCTGAGAAGGAAGGTACTTATGAACGATCGCTCCACCACTCCCGAGCCCATCAACCGCCGCGACGAGCGCCTGGCCGACCCCTCCCGCCCGGGCGGCTGGATGGCCGGCTTGATTCTGATCGCGCTGGGGGTTATGTTCCTGCTGCGCAACACTGGGACCTTTGACTTCCCACTGCAGAACTGGTGGGCGCTCTTTATCCTGATCCCTGCCGTGGGCGCCCTGGATAGTGGATTTCGCACGTATCGGGCGGTCGGCAATCACTTAACCGCTCCGGCGCGTGGGTCCCTGCTGGTAGGGCTTGTCCTGACCTTTGTGGCCGTCATGTTTCTGTTCGACATCAGCTGGACGTTTTTCGGCCCCGTGCTGATCATCCTGGTGGGAATCGGGATCCTCTTCACTGCCCTGGTCCGGTAACTCGAAAAAGGTTCACAAACGATGAATAGAACGGTCCCCTGGTTCTTCCTGGCGTTTGCCCTGCTGCTGGCGGGCTGCTCTGCGCCGAAATCGGTCTCCGTCCAGCTTCCTGAGCCCGATACCTGGCCTGCCTCCGGCTGGGAAAGCTCCACGCCCGAATCCCAGGGCATGGACTCGGAGCTGCTTGCCCAGATGATCGAGCAGATCAACAGCACAGGCACCCGCATCCACTCGCTGCTCGTCATCCGCAACGGCTATGTGGTGACCGAAGCGTATTTCCATCCCTACACGCCCGATACGAAGATGCATGTCCAGTCGGTGACGAAAAGTGTGATCGGCATGCTTGTCGGCAAGGCGATCGGCGATGGAGCCATCGAGAGCGAAGAAGCGAAGCTGATCGATTTTTATCCGAACCGGATCTTCGAAAATCCGGGCGGGAAAAAGAATGCAATCCGGCTAAAACATCTTTTATCCATGTCCTCCGGACTGGACTGCCAGGAATTCTCGGGCGGCCCGAGTATGGAACAGACCACGGGCTGGGTGCAGTTCATGCTCGACCTGCCGATGGCAGACAAGCCCGGGAAGTCTTTTGGCTATTGCAATGGCAATGCTCACCTGCTGTCGTCCATTCTGGAAAAGACCACGGGGATGAGTGCCCGTGAATATGCCAACCGGGTATTGTTCCGGCCGCTGGGAATTCCACCCGTGGACGAATCCGACTGGGGCGGTGACCCGCAGAGGACAACCACCGGCGGCTACGGCCTGCACCTGCGCCCGGCAGACCTGGCAAAGCTTGCCTATCTCTATCTACACAACGGAAAATGGGAAGGGCAGCAGATCGTCCCGGCCGGGTGGGTGGCGGACTCGACGAGCGAGCACATCCGCAAGGAGGATGGCAGCGGCTACGGCTACCTGTGGACGGTCTATCCTGAGGCCGGTCACTATGCGGCGCTGGGGCTGGGAGGCCGGCAGGTCCATGTGTACCCATCCAAAAACCTGATCGTCGTCGTGACGGCCTCCCTGGAATCCTTTGCGGAGGCGCCCGAGATCGAAGGCATGCTCAATGACTTTATCCTTCCGGCCATCCAGGCCGAGGCACCCCTGGCCGAAAACGCTGCCGGGGTTACGCGTCTGGAAGCAGCGACCGGGATGGCGGCCAACCCGGTCCGGCCGGTGCCGCCGCTTCCCGCAACGGCCCTAGATATCTCGGGCAGCACCTACAGCTTCAGAGAAAATCCGCTTGGCTGGCAGACCCTGAACATGACGTTCGAGCCAGGCGCTCCAGCGGCAGATGTGATCCTGAATGGCGCCCCTCTGCAGGTAGGCCTGGATCATTTGTACAGGCTGTCGACATCCCTGCCGGGAGGCGAAATGCTTCTGCGCGGACACTGGGAACAGGATAACCTGTTCATCCTCGACTATCCCTATCCCCTGACCGGGTCTACCGTCCTCGGGGAGCTGGGTGAATCGGAATTTCACTTCCATTTTACAGGGGACAGGCTGGATGTCGTCGTACAACAGATGGTCTTTGGCGGGGAAGGCATCTTATTTACCGGGTCGAAATGAGCCTGAGAGAATGCCAAGAACAAAGGCGAGGCTTCGAACGAAGCCCTGCTGCTGCGTGAAGCGGATAGCTCGAGTTTCCCGGCATGGTCGGCCCGGCCCGGGAGATCGCCCGGGTCCGGCTGCAGAGGCTGGAAATAAGTTTACAATGGCAGGATGACGAGAGTTTTGGGATCCTGTACATTCCACGCATGAGAAAGTTCCTGTCACTGGTTTTCGTGATCCTCTATGGATGTACACCGGCCTCACCGTCGATCCTGCTGGCAGGCCTGCCTGAAGGGTGCACGGAGACCGGGGAAGTCCTATCTGCGGAACTTCTCCAGCCCGAGCGCGGCTACCCTTATGGTTACCGGATCTACCTTCCGCCCTGTTTCTCGGCAGAAGGCGAGGGGCGTTATCCGGTCCTGTACCTGATCCCCGGGCGGAGCGGCTCGCCGGATTCCTGGCTGCAGGCGGGTCTGCCCGCAGAAGTGGACCGGCTGATCCTGGCAGGAGAGATTCCTCCCCTGATCATCGTTGGTACCGGGAACATCGATTTGGATCCACTGGCAGAAACGATCTACAACGAATTGATCCCCCATGTGGAAAGCCAGTATCCCATTGCCTCTGACCGCCGCTACCGCGCCGTGGCCGGCGGCTCGCTGGGCGGCATTGCCGCCTACCGGCTTGCCTTCCGGTATCCCGACACATTCTCCAGTGCAGGGATCTTCGGGGCAGGCGCCATCTCGGGGGAAGAAAATCAGATCCGCGAGTGGCTGTCACAAATGAACGACGCCAACCGTCCGCGGGTCTTCATGAACAGCGGCGAGCAGGATCCTTTGATGCTCGAACGCGCTCGCGTGATGGAAGAACTGCTGAATGAGGCAGGCGTCGAAAATCGGCTGCATGTGGACGAGGGCAGACACCAGTACGCGGACTGGGTCTCCAACTTCGAGCTATATCTCAAGTGGCTGGCAACGGAATGGTGAGACCAAACGACACACGATCCTCTTCTCCCATTGCGCAGGGCCGTACAGCCGAGATTTACGCCTGGGCTCCAGGCGCTGTCCTGAAGCTGTACCATGCCTGGTGCCCGCCGGATTGGGCGGAGTATGAAGCGCGGGTGGTGCGGGCTGTTCACGAGGCCGGCATTCCCTCTCCGGCTGTGAATGAGCTGATCGAGATAAACGGCAGGCGCGGACTTGTCTATGAACGTATCGAGGGGGTTTCCATGCTCCAGGATATGAATGCCCGGCCCTGGATGCTGGTGAGACATGCACGCTCCCTGGCGGAGCTTCATTTCCAGGTCCACAGCCAGGTTATCCAGGAGCTGCCATCTCACCCCTATAAGGACCGGCTGCGCAATGACATCGAACATGTAGAGATTCTCGATGTAAAGTTGAAGGAAAACGTGCTCACCCTGCTCTCGTCTTTACCAGACGGACAGCACGTCTGCCACGGCGACTTTCATCCCGGGAATGTGCTGCTCACCGATCAGGGGCCGGTCGTGATCGACTGGATGACTGCCTGCTCCGGCAGCCCATGGGCCGACGTGGCCCGCAGCAGCCTGATCCTGCAGGTCGGGGCCAGGGCCGCCGGCCGGCAGGTCCATCCTATCCTCCGTCTCTTCATTAAGCTCTTTCATCGTCTGTATCTACAGCGATATCTGGCGCTGGCTTCCAGCCCAGGGATGGACGGGGAATGCTGGATGCCGGTCATTGCCGCGGCGCGGTTGAATGAGAATATCATTCCGGAACGGGATGCGTTAATCAAAATGATACAGAAAGGTCTGAAGACGAAACGATCTTTATGAGTTTTCCCCGGGCGGGCCTGCGCCAGACTGCCATCCTGTTCCTTTTGATCCTGAATGCCGCCTGCACTTCTGAGAGACGAGCAACCCCCTCTTCCGAGGCCGCTCCGGAAGTCCGGCCCGCATGGACGGTGGAAGCCACAGCGGAAAGTACTGCAGATGTCGTGCCTGCGCTATCTGCTGCAGGAGAGTGCACCGGTGGCCAATCATTCGAGACAATCGACTCAGGGGGCCAGGCACGCCGCTATTTGCTGCACGTTCCTGCAGGCTATGATCCGCAGACGCCTGCGGCCCTGGTCCTTGTATTTCACGGCGCCGGGATCGGCGCCGAGCGGTTCGTCGACTACACCCGCTTCTCGAGGGTGGCAGACCGGGAAGGATTTCTAATCGTTTATCCGGAAGGATTGGGAGAGAGACCGGTCTGGGATCCCTCACCGGGTTCCCAGGACCTTCAGTTTGTCAGCGACTTGATCGACACCCTGCAAATACGCTGCAATATCGACCCCGGGCGTATCTATGCCACCGGGCATTCCAATGGCGGCGGGATGGTCCACCGCCTGGCCTGCGAGCTGGCCGGCCGCATCGCCGCCATCGGACCGGTATCCGGTGCGTACCAATCCTTCGGAAACTGCGCGCCTTCGCGGCCTGTGCCTGTTTTCGCCATCCATGGGATGGCGGATCCGATCGTTCCCTATGAGGGGATACCGGAATGGGCAGCCGCCTGGGCAGAGCGGAATGGCTGCGACCCGGAGCCTGTCGATGTGACTCATAATGTGTTGATCGGCGAAAAGCAGTGGGGAAACTGTGAAGCAGGGGCGGATGTCATCCTGTATACGATCGTGGACCTGGGTCACGACTGGCCCGGCGATCTGATAGATGTGGGACAGACGATCTGGGATTTCTTTGAGCAGCATCCCTTAAGCGGAGCCAGCCCTTAATCGGCGCTGCCGGGGATGTTTCCCGGGCAGCAATCCATATGAGGAGAAAACCTGGTTCTATAGCATCAGATAGACGGACACCGCCGAGACGTCCACCAGCGCGTGGACGATCATATAATAGGGCAGCAGCGCCGGGCGAAGTTTGAGCATCAGGCCGGCGAACAGGGCAAAAGGCAGGTACATCAACAGACGCCAGAGCATGAAGCGCCCGTCGAATATGAGCGGCAGGAACATATGCTGCGCGCCCAGAAAAAAGGAGGCGATCAGCCAGGCGGCCCAGCCGTTTTTGAGTTGAACGGCAAGCCGCGGCATGGTGTAGCCAAAATAGGCCGGCAGCTCTGCAAATGCGATCGTAAGCGGGAAAAGCAGGCTGACGACAAGTGCCCAGGCCGGCAGGGGGATGAACATCATGTCGATCGGCACCATCGGGTCGCCAAAGATCGCAGTCCCGAGGATGTTCATCGGCGCAGCGGCAATCGGCAGGCCGATGATGCTCGAGCCAATAAACCAGAGCAGGTCCATTTTGAACGTGGGGCGTGAGAATTTTAGGATGTCCAGATACCGCTTCCCCTCCGCACGGAACAGGCGGACAAGCAGATAGATGGTCACGATATTGGCAAGGATCGGCAGGAAGGTCCACCAGCGGGCCGACTCCTTCCAGGCGGAGTCCGCACCCGCCGCTGCCAGGGTGAGTGCGATCAGGAATTGAAAGATCAGGAACAGGACGGACCGGGCGACCAGCATCAGCCAGGGGCGGGATGTGGCCGATGCAATCTCCTGCGCCGTCGAAACCGTTTGGGTAGCAGATAGGTTTGTTTGCATTCTTGTCTCGTCCAATTACTTATTCTCTTTTTTAGCCTTTTCCATGACAGCCGCAGCGATGAACCAGCCGATAAAAGCTCCGCCAACAGCGCCGCCGGCCAGGCCAAGCAGGAGATTCCCATTCGC
>DATAKV010000648.1:0-6338 GCA_036261375.1 Anaerolineales bacterium | reverse complement strand
TCCTAACCGAAGAGCCTTGAGCGGCTCGATGCGTACAGCATAGATGATGGACACCATCCCACCCAGCGGACCAATTGACAGGAGCAGGAGTACGGCAATCAGGGAACGGTCTCCATTGAAAACAAATGGGATGGTGGCAGGCAGTCCCAGCGAAAAGAGGTAGGTCAGCACACCGCCAATCGCCACGCCCATGGCGGTTACCACGATGATCTGGATCACCGACGCCCAACCAACCACCCCGTTCGAGGAGCCAATGGCTTTCAAAACGCCGATCTGCGGGACTTTCTGCAGGATCTGGATCTGGAAGAACCCGCCGATGACCAGCACGCCGATCAGCAGAGTGAAGAAACCCTGGGTCTGGACCGTCCCCTGCTGGGCGGAATAGCCGGGGACGTTATTGATCGTGGTGGGAATATCGGTCACTTCGATATTGGGCACTGTGGCGATCAGTCGCTGCCTGACGATCTCCATTTGCGAGGGATCGCTCAGCTTCACGGCCAGGATGTTCGGATAAGGCGTATCGCTATTCATATCCGCCTCCGACTGCGGGCGGATGTTTTCCCAGGTGGAAGGCGGGACGAAAATGGACGGCTGGAACGCGTAGGATTGTCCCTCCACCAGGCCGACGACCTCCAGGGTAAAGAATTCATCCTCCACTCCCTGTGTGGAGCGGATCTCGATCTCGTCGCCCACCTGTATTCCGGTGCGCAGAGCAACATTCCGGTCGATGACCGTTTCACGTGCTTCACCGCCGCGAAACTCCCGGCCTTCCAGGATGACCGGCATCCCTGGCCGTCCTGCTTCGACAGCGAGCAATGAGACCTTGAGCGGCTCATCCAGAGAAACGATCTCCGTGTTGGAGGTGTAGACCGGGCCCGCATCCGCCACCCCCTCGACACGCCGGACCGCCCGGGCAATATTTGTTTCCAGACGGCTGGAGGGAATGATGAAATCCGATTTTTCCAGGAAGACCACCAGCTGTGCATCGAGGCTGGCAATATACTGGCGGTTGCCGTTGGCAAGTCCCTCGCCGAGGGCGGCGATGAACAGCACAAGCAGGGTGATCAGGCCGATCACCAGGCTAACAAGCAGGAAGCGGCCGCGATTGCGAAGCACTTCCTTGAGGGCAAGATATATGGCGAGGAAAATATTTTTCATCGGGGCGCTACAGGTCCATCGAATGTTTGGGTCCAATCCATCCCCAGAACGCCGTGCAGAAGCAGGTCTAGCGAGGGATGATCGGCAATGTCATCATAATAATAGGGCAGGCGGATACGTCCCTCCTGGCTTATAACGAACGTCCCCGCCATCTGCATGGCATCCTGCCCGGCGGGAGGGAATTCCGTCGACCAGCCCCGTTCGCGTTTCAACCGGCGGTTCGAGCGCCAGACGTTCAACGAGAGGAAGCTCTGCCAAACATTGGCCCGTTCCAGACCATAGGCCTGATAGGCTGTGCGCCGTGGATCGGCAAGACAGACCAATCCTGGCGCACGCTGCTCGCAAAAAACCTTCGCTTCTTCCGGGGTGCCCTGTGTGACAATTGCCAGGGACAAATGTTTCGCCCGAAGGTCGGGGAACACATTGACCAGCTGGTCTACCATGTGCTTGCACTGCGGACAGCCGAAGTGGCGAGTGAAAGCAAGGATCAGTACCTGATTTTTCCACAAGGAGGAAAGCCAGACCGGCGTCTCGTTGATGTTCAAAACCTGGATATCCGGAGCAAAATCGTTGAATTTTAAGTGAGCTTGTTTGGGCATTGATGCATGGATCTCCTTACTCCTCCATCATATCACTGTGTCTATATTTTGTCAATGTTTTGCACAACCCTTTTCCTCAGTTCATTTTGCCATACCAACTGTATAATGTTTATGTCTGCCAGGTAGTTTGAGACCCTTAAAGGCTATGTCCAAGGATATTTTTATCTCCTATTCCCGCCGTGACCAGGAGTTTGTCACCCGGCTTGCATCCGACCTCCATGAAAAGGTGGCCGGAGTGTGGTTCGACCACGCTACGATCCAGCTCGGCCAAAAATGGCACGATGAGATCATGGAAGGAATTCAGGAATGCAAGGCGTTCGTTCTTATCCTGTCCCCCGATTCCATGCAATCCCGCCATGTGCGAGAAGAGGTCAACAAAGCCCTGGAGCTTGGCAAAACGATCGTCCCGGTGATTTATCGTCCCGCCAGGTGGAAAGATGAATTCGCGACGCTGGTCAAAGAAGTCCAAACCCTGGACTTGCGCTCAGGCAGTTATACAGAAAACTTTCATAAACTTGTGGATGGTCTGGTGGAAGCCGGCGCCGGGAAGCAGGAAGGCGAACGACCTTTCATCCGTCCGCCGGTAAAGCCAGGCCTGGATGTTGTCCTGAGCAAGGTCCCTGGCTGGGGGCTTGCCTGGAGCGCAGGCTGGCTGGTGTTCTGGATCGTGGTACTGATTTTCCTCGGCATCCTGGTGGCCAGCCAGGAAGGCTTCGGTAGAGAGGATATTCTGAACTTTCTGGTCATTCTGCTCAGCGCGGGAACTGGAGGATTCATCGGCGGCCTGCTGGCCGGTCTGTTCACCATGATGGTTCTCCGGCCGAACGCGCCGTCCGTCTCCTGGAAGCACATGTCCCCCACCATTCGCATTTGGGGCATCACCGGTCCGCTGGGATTGGTGGTCTCCGGGTTGATCACAGTGATGATGTTAGCATTGGGAGCGATTAGTGCGCCGAGTGTTGAACCTGAATGCAGCGGGGTAGGCCTGGGGGAATGTATGGGTCAAATCTTCGGCGCGGCTCTGGGAGAGGCGATAGGATTAGTAATTCTGATCCTGCTGGTGTTCCTGCTCTTTGTGTTGGTGGCCTGGTTCGTGACCGGGATGTTTGCGGGCTGGCAGGTCGTCCGTCACATTCGCAGGCTGGAACCGGGGATCACCGGCCGTCAGGGCTGGCAGGTTTCGGCCGGCTGGGGATGTGGTGCGATCGCAGCGGCGATCGTGATGATCGTTCTGATCGGTATGCTCTCAAGCGCGCTGGGATTATAGGTGAGCTTTTAGGTGCTTATCCACTTCCTTTCGTAATCCGGCTGGGCGAATACTTTTTGTCAGAACCTTCCTGGCACCGAGGAACTTCGCAAATCGCAGCAAGCCCTTTGCCAGCGCATCCACAAAATCTGCATTCTTTACAGGCGTATCCTCTTCATGCCAGAAACCCTTGATCTCGAGGGTCATTGTGGTGCGGTCCAGCTTGGGATCCATTCGCGCCACCAGATCATCGCCGTACAGGATCGGCAGGACATAGTAGCCCCAGCGGCGCTTGTGGACCGGCGTATAGACCTCCCAGATGTACTCAAAATCGAAGAGCTTTTTCGCCCGGCCGCGAGCACTGACAATATCCAATGGCGAGAGGAATGTGACTTCTTCGAGCGTAGTCGCCTCTTTAGGCGTCCATCGCCGGGGTATTTTGCCCATTCCCAGAGATTCCAAAATGGGAAGATCTTCCGCCAGAACGAGATAGGTATCGCGTCCGCCCTCGACCTGGAGCCGGCACGCCCTGCCCGACTCGATCCATTCTTCGACGATTTCCTTTACATCTTCGCGTGAATAATCCTTTTGCATGTCATATTTGAGAGCGCTCCACAGGATGGGTTCACGGAACATTCCCATGAACGAAATGTTCTTGCGCAGGAAGAAATCTTCTGCTTCTTTTTCGCTGACAATGAAATCGAATTCCTTTGGCGCGATATTCTCTCGAAAATCATAGACGCGCTCAAATCCTTCGCGGTGATGGATCATCAATTCCCCGGCCAGCCACATATCGAATAGCGCAACAGAGGTTTCCTTACGGCCACGGTAACTTTGCAGTTCCAGGCGCTTCCCATTGAAATCCCGATTCCCCAATGGACCGCGCTTCCGCAGTTCTGCTCGCACAAGCTCCAGCACCTCCTGATGCTCTGGAACGAAATGCTTCACATATTTATTTTCTGCCCGCCCGGCCATATGAACCCGGAAATAAGGCAGGTTCGACATGGGATACATCGCCAGCCAGCCGCCATAGTCAAAAAACTTCCGTTCCTGATAGGCAAGCTGGTATAGATAGTCCGGTTTGTAGTCCAGCACCCGGCTGTGCAGGACGATATCTTGGCTGCGGGCAAAGATGTTCAACGGATCGAGCTGGACGGCCTCACAGGCCTGGATGGCCTGCTCAATTCCTTTTTTGCCTCTCCAGCGGCGGCCGGGCCATAGACCCTGCTTGCCAAGGACAAAACGACGTGCGGTTTGAGAAGAAATTGTGATCACAGGGATTTACACCATAAAGGGATTAAAGTTGGTCTCGCGATCATACACGTCCACACCCTCGATGCGCTTGAGCGCAGCGACAATGCCGTAGGTCACAGGTGTCATCAAGGCCTCCACTCCACATTTGAACAAATAATTGGTCACCGTCAGGGCAAGGAACAGGCTCCATGGAAAGACGCCGAACGCCGAGGCAACAACGACGAACAGGACCGTATCTACAAGCTGGCCGAAAATAGTGCTGCCGATCGTGCGTGCCCACAGCCAGCGACCCCGGGTCAGCACTTTCATTTTGGCGAGAATGAAGGAATTTGTAAATTCGCCTGTCCAGTAGCCCGCCAGGCTGGCCAGGACGATCCCACCCGAGCTCATGCCGCCGAGGATGGCAGTGTAGGCAGCATCTCCTGCATATCCCTGCCAGGTCGCCTCACCGGGCATCCGGCTGATCATCCAAAAAACAAGCGCACTCAATGCCAGGCAGGCAAACCCGGCCCAGATGACACGCCGCGATTGTTTGTACCCATAGACCTCTGTGAGAATATCGCCAAAGATGTAACTGACCGGGAAGAGGACCGTCCCTGCGTCAAAGGCCAACGGGAGGCCTAAAAAGCTGACTCCCCAATCCACGATCTTGGCGGAAGAGGCGATATTGCTGATAACAAGAACCGTTACGAAAACGGTCATGATCAGGTCGAAAAAGCGGTATTGTTTCATGGGAATCTACAGGTTGATTCGATCACCACGCGTAGCGGGAACAGAAAATACAAGGAAATGTACATCCGTACCGGATCGATTCTGGAACTGGTGCTTTATTCCGGGCGGTATCTCAAGCCCCTGCTCTTTCTCCAGCCGCACTTCATGGTCTTCGAACACCATCGTTCCGGCGCCTTCCAGGATATAAAAGAATTGCCGCGCCTGATTGTGATAGTGCATCGCTTCCGCTCCCCCGGCCGGGACACGCTCCCGGATCACGCTCATGTTATCCCGCTTTAAGAGATGCCAGCCATCGCAGTTCTCACCCCAGAAAAAATGTTCGCTGTTTTCAATCGAAACGATCATGAACTCTCACCTCCGCAAGATGGATTTGAGCCGGGACGTTTCGATTTTAGCACAGATATTCTAATCTCTTCTAGGAAGTGGGAACTGAGTTACCTTTTTCGATCATCCGGCAGAACGAGCACAGATCTTCGGTGGAGGTGGGCTGTCCGCACCTGGGGCAGGGATGCAGGTGGGCATGCCCGATATTCTGCTCGATAAATAAGTCTCCCCGTTTGCGGGCTTCGAGGAAGCGCAGGTAGAAGGTCAGCTTTGCGCCGGGACGGGTCGTCTCGAGCTGGTTGAGCAGTTCCTTGTAGTAGATGGACTGCGATCCTTCGGCAAAGGGACATTCTTCATAAATATATTCGATGCCGCGCAGCAGACAGTACGCCGTCATCTCGCGCTCATAAAAGCGGCACAATGGCTTGACCTTGCGCGCCAGCCCGTCCGAAGCCGGCAGGACCGGTCCCTGGCGGAGCAGGTACTCGCTCGACCAGCTCAGTGTGTTCCCGAACAGGACGGCCGCCTCGTCGTCGAGGTTATGTCCTGTCGCCAGCACATCGTACCCCAGGTCCCGGGCAATGCGGTTCATCTCGTGGCGCTTTGCCAGGCCGCAGACAGAGCACGGCTTACCATGCCCGCGGTGGGAGATCTCCGACAGCACCGGGATGGGCTGTCCATATTCATTCTCAATGTCCACAATATGGAGCTTTAATCCGTGCTCCTCCGCAAATTTCTGTGTCAGGCGCTGCGATTCGTGGGAATAATCGATACCGCCGTCGATGCCCAGTCCAAGATACAGGCCGTCCGCCTGGTAACCCAGCCGGTTGAGAATATCCCAAAGACCCAGAGAGTCCTTCCCACCCGACACCGCCACGAGGACCTTTTCGTGATGGCCGAACATCTCATATTTCTTGATAAAGCGCTCGGTCTGCTCGGGAACCCAATCCAGGTAATGTTCCTTGCACAGGGCCAGCTTATGCTGGCGCATGTTGACCGAAGCCTTTGCTCCACATTTTTTACAT
>DATAKV010000386.1:0-2062 GCA_036261375.1 Anaerolineales bacterium | reverse complement strand
GATCAAGATTCCCAGGTCAGCCTGCTGCGAAGCAACGGCAGAGGTAACCTGCTTCGCAAATAATGGGTAATCCGTCCGTTCGGAGGAATGCGTCCCAAAGTCCTGGTGGCTATATCCCAGCTCTTCAAGATATTTCTTGATCTCTTCCTTTAACGGGTACCCGATGTGGTCGCTTCCAATTGCTATTCGATTTCTCGAGATCGTTTCCATATCACCTGTTTCTCCAATTTATGCGGGGGAGACTTCCTGTCCCTCACGCCTGCATTTTGCCCAAAGTGCGGCGCCGATCAAACCGCCGTTGATCCCCAGCTCCGCCAGCACGAAATCCACCTTTTGAAGCGGAATGACATGCACTCGCTCGTGCACGGTCTGCACGATCGGGTCGAGCAGCAAATTACCGGCCACGCTCACACCGCCGCCGAAAATGACGCGCTGCGGGCTGATCACGCCCAGGATGTTCCCCACCGCGATCCCCAGGTAGGTTCCGGCTCGCTGCAGGATTCCCCTGGCGATCGGATCGCCTTCTTTTGCCGCCTGGACGACGATCCCCGCATCGATCCGGTTCAGGTCATGATCGACCAGCTCGCCGATGCGGGTCGTGTGGCCGTGCATCACTTCCTTGACGCCCATGGCCGCGATGGCCGGTCCTGAGGCGTAGAGCTCTAGGCAGCCTTTTCCGCCGCAGCCGCAGGGCAGGCCATCCACTTCGACGACGTGATGGCCGAACTCGCCGGCCGTCCCGCCAATTCCCAGGTGGAACTGTCCGTTGACGATCACGCCGCCGCCGATGCCGGTCCCGATCGCCAGGCAGGCAGCCGTCTCCGCGCCGCGGCCGGCGCCGAATGTCCATTCGCCGAGGGTGATCGCCCGCACATCGTTGATCAGCGCCACCGGAAGCTGCACCTGCTCCTCGATGATCGCCCGCAGGGGCACATCCAGCCACTTGCCCGGCAGGTTCGGCAGAAATTGGATGACACCTGTATCGATATCCGGAGTTCCCGGCACGCCGATCCCCACGCCCCGTACCGCGCCGTTCAACCCATCGTTCTCCCGGGTCAGCTCGCGAATGAGATTTACGATGCGGCGGATGACTGCGTCCTGGCCTTCTGCCGCCAGTGTAGGACACTTGCGCTGGTGGAAGATCTCGCCGGTATCTGTATCCGCGATGGCCGCGCGCAGGTTCGTCCCACCCAGGTCGATGCCGATATAGCGATTCATGAACGGTTCATCCTTCTCTCAACGAACGAGGCTAGAACATTCCTTATTTCCTCGGGCGTCCCCATGTTCCATCCTTCTTGTCAAGCTCTTCGAACAGGTCCAGGACCAGCCGGACCGATTCGGCAAGCTTTTCTGCACTGATCCACTCCACGGTATCGGAGACTGTGTGGTAAATATCCCGAATGCCCCTGCTTGTCAATGCAATGCTGGGGACACCATGTGAATAAAAAATGTAATGATCGCTGGCCGGCCAGGGGTCCACGCGGATCATGCCCGGGATCTTTTGGATCGCCGCATCCACCAATGCATCAAAATCAGGGGAGGCTGAAAACGTGGCGGCAGTCGTGGTACCGGTATAGGGGCCAACGCCGTCAATATTGATGGCTGCGGCCACCTGGTCGAACTCATTCTCCAGCCTTTTCGCGTATTCCAGATCGCCCAGGCCTGCACCCTCTTCACCTGTGAAGGCGATCCACTCAAGGGTGTGGCGGTGTTTTCGCTGTGACAGGATCTCGGCCAGCGTAAGAAGGACTCCAACCCCGGCCGCATTGTCATACGCACCGGGAGTATCCACTTTCGAATCATAATGCGCGCAAAACACAATCCGCTCCGGGATATCACCCGGCAGTCTGCCGATCACATTGGAGGTATGACTTGGAATTCGAGAGGCAGCGATCTTCATCTGCACGACCGCGCCCGGACTCTTCAGCAGTTTCAGCCCGGAGCTGGCCGACACCGTGACCGAGGGGATATCGAGATCGAAGTCCTCGATCAGGCGCCAGCGGGCGTACAGGGTAGGGTTGACAGTGATGATCCCGGCGGGATGCCGCTCCTCCAGCAGTTG
>DATAKV010000383.1:0-4600 GCA_036261375.1 Anaerolineales bacterium | reverse complement strand
GAGGGCTCCCCTTCTGCCCGGCTCGTCGTAACCGGCCGTGGGCTGGGTCTCGTGCAGGAATGGGAGCTGGCGCACGCTGCTTTTGAATCCGCCGTCAAAGAGGACGAGGGGAATGCCGAAGCGTGGGCCTGGCTGGGCGAGTCGAACTATCATTCCGGCCTGGAGGGACGGGCTGAGCTCGATCGGGCCCTGGAGCTGAACCCAAATTCTTCCACAGTCCGCGGCCTGCGCGGCCTGTATTTCGAGAGGACCGGGAATTTCCGCAACGCGCTGATCGAGTTCCAGGCGGCGGCCCGGCTCGATGAGCGGAATCCTGCCTGGCAGGTTTCCATCGGTGAGAGTTATTCCAAGCTGGGAGACCTGATCCGGGCCCTGGGCGCCTACCAGACGGCTACTGCTCTGGCCCCTGAAGATCCCAGTTACTGGCGTCTGCTGGCGCTGTTCTGTGCACAAAATAATGTCAATGTGGATACGGTGGGAATCCCGGCTGCCCAGCAGGCAGTCGTCCTGGAGGAGAGCGCAGCTTCCCTGGACCTGCTGGGATGGCTGCTGCTGCTCGACCGGCGCTATAAGGAGTCGGAGCGTATCCTGAACCAGGCGCTCAAACTGGAGCCGCAGAACGCTTCGGTCCACCTGCATCTCGGAATGGTATATCTGCAACTGGAAGATCGCGCCGCGGCCTATGGACATTTTGTCAGTGCGCGCGACCTGGGCAACACCGATGCAGAAGCCATCTTGAACCAGTATTTTCCGTGAGTCCAATTCTGACCTCGAGCCGAACGTGGAGCGGAATGAGCCATATGGCGGATGTAGAAGAACGCGGATCAAATGGTTAAATCATGATCTGAGATTGCTTCGCTCCCTACGGTCGCTCGCAACCCCGGCTGTGAGCGCCATTGGCGCCATCCCGCTCTGCGGGGCTTTCGCCGGGGCAACGACATAGTTGTATCTGATACAATCCCGCCATGAAATTTTTTCATCTGCCTCCTTTGTTGCTTCTCATCGTACTACTCTCCTCCTGTACATCGAGCTCCCTTCCCATCCTGCCGACGGCCAGCCCGGGCGATGTGCTTTACCAGGAGGAATTCGACGATAACACGAGCGGCTGGGACCGGATCGCCAACGATGGCGGCATCATGGATTACGACGGCGGCGGCTACCGTTTTCTGGTCAAACAGGCGGGTTACAACCTGTGGTCCACGCCGGAGAAGAACTTTGGCGATGTGCGCGTCGAAGCGGATGTCTTCCGCCTGGATGGTCCGGATGAGAACCGGATGGGCCTGATGTGCCGCTACCAGAACGGCGACTACTACTTCTTTATCATCAGCAACGATGGCTTTTATGCGGCCGGAAAATACATCGGCGGCCAGACTCTGCTGCTCGGGCAGGCAGAGATGCAGTTTTCCGAGTTCATCCAGCAGCAGGCCGTCAATCATTTGCGCGCCGATTGCATTGGAAACACATTCACCTTCTTCATCAACTACAACCAGGTCGCCTCATTCCAGGATACCGATTTCCCGAACGGGGACGTGGGCCTGCTGGCCGGCGCCTTCTCCGAAACGGGCGTGGACGTGTTGTTCGATCATTTTGTGGTGTTGCAGCCGTAATTATTATTGAAATGAAGATCTATCTCGACACAATCGGATGCAGGCTCAACCAGGCCGAGATCGAAGGCATGGCGCGGCAGTTCCGTGCCGCCGGCCATGAGATCGTCGCTTCGCCGGACCAGGCCCAGATGGCGGTGGTCAATACCTGCGCGGTGACCAACGATGCCGCAGCCGACTCGCGCGGCCGCATCCGCGGCATCGCCCGCGCCGGGGTGGAGGAGATCGTCGCCACCGGCTGCTGGACAACTCTTCAGCCGAAAGAGGCCGCAGCTCTCCCCGGTGTGGTTCGAGTGGTTCCCAACAATCGTAAAGATCAGCTCGTCTCCGAAACCATTTACCTTGAACCTGGGGCCTTCAACTTCCCAGCCTTCGACCTCGAGCCTCTCTCCCGGCAGCCTTTGCCCGGCCTGCACCGCCGCACCCGGGCCTTCATCAAGGTGCAGGATGGCTGTGACAACCACTGCACGTTCTGCATCACCACTGTGGCCCGCGGCGAAGGGCGCAGTCGCTCCCTGGTAGATGTGCTGCTCGACATCCGGTCTGCCCTGAGCGGCGGCACAAAGGAGATCGTATTAACCGGTGTGCATCTTGGCTCCTGGGGTCACGATCTCGGAATGCACCTGCGTGACCTGATCCAGGCGATCCTGCGCGAAACGGATACGCCGCGTTTGCGCCTCTCGTCCCTAGAGCCCTGGGACTTGGATGCAGATTTCTTTTCACTCTGGGACGACTCTCGGCTCATGCCCCACCTGCACCTGCCTCTGCAGAGCGGATGTGACGCGACCCTCAGGCGGATGGCCCGTAAAACGACAACCGCCAGCTTCCGGGAACTGGTGGCCGCTGCCCGGGAGGTCATGCCCGCTGCCGCGATCACGACCGATATCATTGCCGGCTTCCCCGCTGAGACGGAGGGGGAGTTTGCCGAGTCGCTGGCGTTCGTCAGGGAAATGAATTTTGCCGGCGGGCATGTTTTCACCTACTCGCCGCGTCCGGGCACGGGGGCGGCGAAAATGAATGGTCAGGTGAGACCCGAAGTCCGCAAGCAGCGCAATCACATCCTGCGCGCGGCGCTGGATGAGTCAGAGAGGGCGTACCGGGCTCAATTCGTTGGGAAGAAACTGTCCGTATTGTGGGAATCCACTTCCGAGCTGAATGAGTGGGGCTGGCAAATGGAGGGACTGACCGGCAACTACCTGCGCGTCCGGGCCACGGCCTCTTCTCCTCGCTGGAATGAGATCGACGAAGTGCTTGTCGGGCAAAGCCAGCCGGACGGACTGAAAGGCGTAATTCTCAACACGGGATAAGTGTCACTGTTTCCGGATGAAGTGGGGTTGTAAAATGGGATTATCTTGCTAAAGGAGTTGACTATGACGGCTCAAATCATCGATGGAAAATTAATTGCACAACAAGTGCGTGAAGAAGTCGCTGCGGCGGTTGCGGAGCGTGTAGCGGCAGGGAAACAGCGGCCGACCCTGGCAACCGTCCTGGTGGGGGAGCGGCCCGATTCGGCGGCCTACGTGGCGTCGAAGGGCAAGGCCTGCCAGGAGCTGGGCATGGGCTCGATCAGCGAGCACCTGCCAACGGACGCTACCCAGGAACAGGTCGAGGAGCTGGTCAGGCGCCTGAACGCCGACCCGGCGGTCAGCGGCATTCTCGTGCAGCTGCCCATGCCTTCCCATATTAATGAGGAACGCGTCCTCTCCCTGATCAACATCGAAAAGGACGTGGACGGATTCTCGCCGATCAACATCGGCCGCCTGGCCCAGAAGGGACGCGACCCGTTGTTCGTTCCCTGCACGCCGTACGGATGCATCTACCTGCTCGAGAAATCCGGTGTCAAGATCGAGGGCGCCAATGCCGTGGTGCTCGGCCGCTCGAACATCGTCGGCATGCCGGTCGCTTTGCTGCTGATCGGCAAGAACGCCACAGTGACTGTCTGCCATTCGCGTACGAAAGATTTGCCCGGGGTGGTCCGCCAGGCGGATATCCTGATCGCGGCGATCGGCCGGACGGAAATGGTACGCGGGGACTGGATCAAGCCCGGCGCGGCGGTCATCGACGTGGGCATTAACGCCGTCCCCGATGCCACCAAGAAGAGCGGGCAGCGTCTGGTGGGTGATGTATGCTTCAGCGAGGCTAAGGAAGTGGCTGGCTTTATCACCCCGGTCCCGGGCGGGGTCGGGCCGATGACGATTGCCATGCTTATGAAAAATACCCTGCGCGCGGCTGAGATCCAGGATGAGCAAAACTAGCTGGTACCAAAACCATTAACCAAACCGGTCAGTCCCGCCATACGGCGGGACTGACTCTATTTTGGATAAATACGACCAACCTGAGTTTCAATGGTTTGAGGAGAAATGAAAACGATTTTGAAGTGGGTGGGTATTTTTGTGGGCGGACTGGCGGGTTTGATCGTTATTGCATTTGTGGCGATCTATAATAAATCCCAGGCGCGCCTGACACGGGTGTATGAACTGCCGGAAGAGACCGTACCAGTTCTCTCGGACGCTGCAACCATCGCGCAGGGAGGACATATCTTCCGCTTCCGCGGCTGCGAAGCCTGTCACAGCGGCGGGGAATATTTGGACCTGGCGGAGACCCATCAGCCGCTGGACGAGCATTTGAGCTTACCTTCCCAGGAGGATATTCCACGCATGGAGGGCCATATCTATCTGGACGATCCAGCTGTGGGCCAGGTGATCGCTTCGAATCTCACCTCCGGCCGGGGCGGGGTGGGAGGCGAGTACAGCGACCGGGACTGGGTGCGCGCCATCCGTCACGGGGTCCGTCCGGATGGCACACCGCTGTTATTCATGCCATCCACCGAGTTTTATTACCTGAGCGATGAAGACCTTGGAGCGCTGATCTCCTATATCAAGAGTGCTCCGCCCGTGGATCATGAGCTGCCGGCCAGCACCGTCTCATTGACCGGCCGGATTGTGATGACCCTGATTCCGGATATTACCTTTATCCCGGCTGAGCTGATCGCGCAC
>DATAKV010000381.1:0-16631 GCA_036261375.1 Anaerolineales bacterium | reverse complement strand
TGGCTGGATGTTTTGTTACCCGCCCGGTAAACCCGTTCGGATGGGAATTATTAGTGAAGTTTTCAGCCTGTTCTCAGTGACGTTTCATCTTTGCCCGGTACCCTATACAGGTGCCAAGGGGAATCGGACTGGCATCGTCGTTCCATCAAGCCAGCCAGTACACAAACAGCAAAAAGGAGTAAATGTTATGTACCTGACTCGAATAGTTGGCCGGCGTATCCTGATCTCGCTGCTTGTCGTGGTCCTGAGCCTGATCGCCGTTGGAGGTGTTCTGGCTGCACCCGGCCTGGAAGTGATCCCCCTGCCGGATGGCTTCGCGCCGGAAGGGATTGCCAGCGGACGAGGCAGCACCTTCTACGTGGGCTCCATCCCAACGGGTGCGATCTACCAGGGTGATTTCCTGACCGGTGAAGGGGAATTGCTTGTCGAGCCGCAGGAAGGACGGGCAGCCATCGGCTTGAAGTTCGACCCTCGCTCCGGCTACCTGTTCGTGGCCGGCGGCCCCACCGGTGAAGCCTATGTATACGATACAGAGACCGGTGCGACTGTAGCCGTCCTGACGCTGAGTGAGGATCCCAGTTTCATCAACGATGTGGTCATCACCCGGGATGCTGCCTATTTCACAAACTCGTTCCAGCAGGAGATCTATCGTGTCCCGCTCGAACGGAACGGGCAGTTGTCTTCGACAGAAGAGGTGGAGACCATCACCCTCAGCGGTGATTATCAGTTCACCCCCGGCGCCTTCAATGCCAACGGGATTGCTGCCACGCCGAATGGCGATACGCTGATCATCGTCAACAGCACGGAAGGTGCATTGTACAACGTCGACCCTGAGACCGGGGAGGCCACGCGCATCGACCTGGGGGGCGGCAGTGTTCCTGCCGGCGATGGCATCCTGCTGCATGGAAAGACGCTGTATGTCGTTCAGAACCAGTTGAACCAGGTGGCTGTGATCGAGCTGAACTCCGATTTCACGGCCGGGACAATTGTGGAAACGATCACCAGTGAACGCTTCCGGGTGCCGACGACCATCGCCCGGTTTGGAAGCTCGCTGTATGTCGTCAATGCCCGCTTCGGCACACCGGTAACACCTGAGACCGATTACGATGTGGTGCAGGTTCCCTAGAAACAGGATAATGTAATCTAGTCCCGCAGAGCGATCTGCGGGACTTTTTTTATGGATGGCTCAGGGCATAGGCGGCAATGCCAAAGGCGATCGCCACGTTGAACGATCTCTTAGCGCCGAGCATGGGGATGGAAAGGATCCTGTCGGCCAGCTCGAGCAGCTCCGGATCCACACCGGTCACCTCGTTACCGACGATCAGCACCGAATCATACGTGAAGCCCCGTACGTGCCGGATATCGGCCGCCCGCTCGTGCTCCTCGAGGGCGACAAGGTCGAAGCCCTCTTTTTTGAGGCCTCTGGCCAGTTTTACCGCGTCCTTGTGATAGGACCAGGGAACCGAGTCTTCGGCGCCGAGCGACGTCCGTGTCACGGCTTCCTGATCGGGGGTGGGCGTGATCCCGCACAGATACGCCTGGCTGAACCCGAACCCGTCCGCGCTGCGCAGGATCGAGCCGGTATTCCAGGCCGAGCGGATGTTATCCAGGAGAACTGCGATTTTTGGACCGGTGTTGAAAGAAGCGTCAGACAGGGAACGCGCCGGTTCGGCTGCGATGATCCGGCGTTGGGCGAGCCGTGTCTCCCCCATGCAGGCCGGGCAGCGCGTTCCGAATGGATGTCCCGCCACCAGCGGATAGCGCAATCCGCAGGAGGTACATATCCTGATCTCGAACGCCTCGTCTGGCATGCGGTCATTATACATGCTACAATTTATTCATGCACCGCGTCGTGCCTGAGCTCATCATCGAGAAGTACCGCGAAGGCCTTTACCGGGGGGAATTCCCTGCAGTGGGTATGTTCCTGGATCTATCGGGCTTTTCCACCATGACCGACGCGCTGATGCAGCATGGCCAGCATGGGGCCGAGGTGCTGGCCAACCTGATGCACGGCGTGTTCGACCCGCTGGTCGAAAGCATCTTCAATTACGGCGGGAAGATTGTTGGTTTTGCCGGTGACGGCATCATGGCCCTGTATCCCGTGGAAGGCAGCCAGGAGCAGGTCGCGCTGCGAGCCATGGCTTCCGCCTGGATCATACAGAAGCGCCTGATAGAAAGCACCCAGCGCCATACTATCTATGGAAGTTTTCAGTTTACAGCCAAGATCGGGCTGGGCGTTGGATCGGTCTCCTGGGGGATTTTGCATTCCGAAGACCGGGCACATGCAACCTACTACTTCCGCGGTTCGGCCGTGGATGATTCGGCCCGGGCGGAGCACCAGGCCGGCGCGGGAGAGATCCTGCTGACAGACAGGCTCTGTGACCTGGTATGCGATTGGACCGTAACCGAGCCGGCCGGGGACCTGCACCGCCTGCTGGCCTTTAATACCGAGCTGCCAGCCCCGATCCAGGTGGAGCTGCCGCCGGTCGACCTGGAGCTTTCCCGGATCTTCATGCCCGAAGAAGTGATCTCACGGGATGCGCGCGGCGAATTCCGGCAGGTGGTCAACCTGTTCATGCGTTTTCCGGACATGCCCGATGAGACCCTGGCAGAGGTGACCCGGATCGTTTTCGAGCTGCAGAAGAAATACGGCGGCCTGCTCAACCGCATCGACTTTGGCGATAAAGGCTGCAACATGCTGATGCTGTGGGGGGCGCCTGTTGCCTATGAAAACGATATCGGCCGGGCCTTGAACTTCGTCCTCGACCTGCAATCCCGGATCGATATTCCGGTCACGGCCGGTGTGACCTACTACGTGGCTCACGCCGGCTACCTGGGCAGCGTGATGTGTGAGGACTATACCTGTTATGGATGGGGCGTGAATCTTGCCTCCCGCTTCATGATGACCGCCCCGCTCGGCGAACTCTGGGTGGACGACCGCATTGCCCGGCGGATCTCAAGCCGCTTCCGGCTGGACTTCCTGGGCGAGCAGCGTTTCAAGGGATTTGCCTCCGTTCAGGGGGTTCATCGATTGATAGGCTACAACCTCAATACGGAGGCGCTGTACCCGGGCGAGATCGTAGGCCGCGACGCGGAGCTTGCCCGGCTTGAAAAGTTTATCGAGCCGTTGTGGAAACAGGATTTTGCCGGGGTCATGCTGCTGCTTGGCGATGCAGGCATTGGCAAGGGACGGCTGGTGCATGCCTTCCGTGGCTCAGCGTTGTTCCAGGAGCGGAAGGTTTTCTGGGCGGTCTGCCAGTCCGAGCAGATCCTGCGCAGCTCGTTCAATCCCTTCCGCAGCTGGCTGTTACGCTACTTCGGCCTTGCCTCCTTCCAGGACGAACAGACTCGCAGGCAGATATTCGACAACAGGCTGGACGGGTTGATTGCTTCCCTGCCGCACCCCGAGCTGGCAGACGAACTGGACCGGCTGCGCTCCATGCTCGGCGCCCTGGTCGGGTTGAAATGGCCAGACTCGCTCTATGAACAATCGGACGCCGAAGCCCGCTACAACAGCACGCTCCTGTCATTGATCAGCCTGATCAAAGCGGAAAGCCTTCGTCAGCCGTTCATTCTGTTCATGGAAGATCTCCAGTTCATCGATGAGGACTCTTTGAACTTCCTGCCGCGATTGAAGCGCTCCATCCTGGCGGAGGATGAGTTCTACCCGGTTGCCATCATTGTCACTTCGCGCCTCCAGAGCCGGACCCCCGCTTTGGACGATGGCCTGGTGGATGAACGAATGCAGCTCGGTGGATTGTCCCGGGAAGCGGTTGCCCGACTGGTGGAGATCCTGCTCGGCGGGGTACCGGCCCTCGAGCTGGTGAACCTGGTCATGGACCGCTCGGAGGGCAATCCCTATTTTGTTGAGCAGATCATCCGCTATTTGCTGGATGAGAACCTGATCGAAATGAGCCAGCTCGGCTGGCGGCAGGTGAGCCAGGTCCGCGAAACGTTCCTGCCCGGTGATATCGGTGCGGTCCTGATCGCCCGCCTGGATCAGCTTTCGCGCAAAGTGAAGGAGGTCGTCCAAACGGCTTCCGTCTTTGGCCGCGAGTTCCTGCTCGATGTTTTGAAGGAAATGGTCTCAGAAGGGGAGGCGATTGAGCAGTACGTGGAGGAAGCGGAAGAGTATTCGATCTGGGTCAGCCAGCGTGACCGGCGTTATATCTTCACCCACGGACTGCTCCGGGATGCCGCCTATACCATGCAGATGCGGGCCCGCCGGAGGGAGCTGCATGCCCTTGCCTTGTCTGCGCTGGAGAAGATCTACGGAGACGAGCTCCATTTCCATTATGCAGAGCTGGCTTATCATGCCGAACGGGCCGAGCGTCGGGACCCGGCGCGGCTGTATTATTCACTTGCCGGGCGGGCTGCGTCGGATGCCTTTCAGAATTCAACTGGAATCGAGTATCTCACGCGTGCCCTGTCGTACATTCCCTTCCGTGACCAGGCCGGGCAGTTCGATCTGCTGGTGGAGAGGGTGGAACTGTACAAAAGAATGGGAAATCATGACCTGCAATTGAAAGACATCGAGTCCCTCGAGCGGCTGGCGCGCGAACTGAACGATCCACGCCGCGAATCTCATGTGGAGATGCTCTATACACACTACTACGTCGTCGTAACCGATTATCAGGAAGTGATCCGTCATGCAGAGCGGGTTCTGGACCTGAGCCGCTCCTCCAGGGATGCAGATACCCTGCTAAAGACCTACCAGGTCTGGCCGTTCGCCCTCCTGCGCCTCGGCCGGCTGGAGGAGGCCATGAATATCGCCCGTGACGGCCGCAGGCTTGCGCAGGAGTTTGATGACCCGGTCAAGGATGGATACATCCTGATCAGCATGGCCCTGATCGCCAGTGAACAGCGGGAGCCGGCCATCGCTCACGATTTCTTCAACGAAGCGCTTGCCATTGCGCAAAGAACAGGGGACCGGAGATTGGAATCGAGAGCCCTGGGAAACCTGGGATATTCGGCCGGGTTTATCCTTCAGGACTATGCTCTGGCTCGCGAGTACTTTGAAGAAGCGTTGGCGTTATCACGCCAGTTTGGCGAACGTTCCCTTGAAAGCACCACCCTGGGGAACCTGGGTTGGGTGGCCGGCATGCTTGGCGATTTTGATGCCGCCTTTAACTATTATGCACGAGCTCTCCCGCTCGCCCGTGAAGTAGGAAACCTGTACATTGAAACCTACCAGCTGATCAACCTTAGCGCCAACTCCGGCGTTCGGGGCGATGCCGCTGCCTCCCTGGAGTATTCTCAAAAAGCCCTGGAAATATCACGAAGAACCGGCGACAAGGCCGGGGAGGCCTGGTCATTTCTCTATATGGGCTATGCCTACCTTATGGGCAACGATTTTGTCCGAGCCGAGGATGCCTTCCGGGAATCCATCCAGATCCGTGAGGAGCTGGGCCAACCGGGATTAAAGATGGAGCCCCTGGCCGGGTTGATCCAGGCCCGCTACCGGTCCGGTGACCTGGCATCTGCAGCTGCCGAAACCGAAAGCGTGCTGGAATACCTCAAGAGTGCCAGCCGGCCCCTCGATGGGACCGAGGAGCCTCTGCGTGTATACCATGCCTGCTACCAGGTGCTCGAGGCACTGCATGACCTGCGCTCCAAGGATGTGCTGCGGGCGGCCGGAGAGCTGCTCGATATGCAGGTCTCCAAGTTGCGCGATGAAACGTCGCGCAGGATGTTCGTTGAAAATGTACCCTGGCGCAAGGCGATCCAGCAGGAATGGCAGGAAAAACGTTAACGGATCAGGGAATGGTTCCGGTCGGGGGGTCACCTACACTCAAAGTGAACATCACCCTGCCGGGACGGCCCGGTCCAGCAGCTGTGGGCTCGACTTCGTGCACGCGACCACCATAATAGACGCATAAGCGCCGCTTGCGGCCCGCACCTGAAGGCTTCTGGATCTCCGCAGGAACGTCCGGGAGCTCATGTAGAATGACCCTGTATTCCGGGACTGTCGGTTCCTCCGGGCCATTGACCGGCCTCACGCCAAAATTATTGAACCAGGTGATGTTCTCCCCGCCCTCGGTCGTTGCAGGCAGGTCGTCTGGCAGACCTTTGTCGTAGGCTTCGTAGTCATCATCCAGGACCTCGATCGTGAGGTCTGAATTTGCCCAGCCCGGGACTTGTCTCTTGCCTGGAATGGTCTTGGGTTCCCTTGCCATATTCTCCTCCTTGGGGTATCTGGAATGCTTCTCTGATGATTATAACCATTCCTGAACAAGAAACAATCACTGATCCCCGTTAAACCGGGGATTAAGTCAAGATGAGATGAGAAAGCGGCTGAAATTCACGGCAGTATAATCTTTTCATGCATTACAGGTTTCTGCGCCTAATTTTAATAGTTGTGATCGCGCTCAGCTTCCTCCTGCACTCCACGACCCGCACTCAAGCTGCCGCCGCTAATGGACATGCCTACGCAGGCAGCCCCACCGACCTGGTCAATGCGGTCAATGCACTGCGCGCCTCATACGGCCTGCCTCCTTATGCTGTAAACTCGACATTGATGGCGGCCGCGCAGGGGCATGCAGACTACATGGCCGCCACAGGGAACGTGTCGCATACCGGCGCAGGCGGCTCGACGGTCAGCCAGCGACTGCTTTCCCTTGGATATCCCCTGGCAGGGGATCTATCCCTGGGAGGCTTCCGCTCCGAAAATATTACCTCGGGCATCGAAGGGATGTCTGCCCAGGAAGCGGTCAACCGCTGGACCGGCGATGCACCGCACCTGACCACCATGATCTCTCCCGACCTGACGGAGATCGGTGCCGGAGTGACGGTCCATAATGGCCGGGTGTATTATGTGATTGACTGTGCGCGCCCGACCGACAGCGGTATCCCACAGGTCGTGGATCCTTCTGTGCCGGGAGCGTCCCCAGCGGCGGGTCCCAGCCTGCCTGCCGGGGTAAGTGGTATCATGATCCCGGTCGTGGTCGTCACGCCAAACGCCGCCGGGGATGTGATCCACGAGGTAAAAGCCGGCCAGACGCTTTGGCAGATCGCCATCAGTTATGAAACGAAGATCGATGAGATCAAGCGCCTGAACAATCTGTTCGATAACGAGATCTATCCGGGCGCCCGGCTGCTGGTGAAAAAGGGCGTGTTCCTGTCGCCTACCGTTCCGGTCGAGACGCTCATTCCCGGAACAGTCGTGGCTGCAACGGCCCTGCCGGTCACTCAGGCCGCCCAGAGCCCCACACGGGCTGCTCCTCCTGCCGTCATGCCGGTAACGACCAGCACGAGGAATACGCTTCAGATCGCGATCGGGATCATTGTCCTTGCAGTACTCGGCGGCGGTGTCGTTGCATGGTGGGGGAGCAGGAAGAAATAAGACGTATCCGGGTCAAGGAGGCACTATGAAGGCATTTGTTTTGATCAAAATCCATGCAGGTGAAGTCAGGGAAGTGGTCCGCCAATTGCGAGAGGTCGAGCTGGTCACAGAAGCCCATATGACCTTCGGACCGTATGATGCTGTCGCCGTCATGGACTCGGCTGAGCTGGCCGACATCGGCAGGCTGATCGCCACCACCATCCAGACGATCTCTGGCGTCGAGCAAACCCTGACCTGCCTGGCAGTAGAAGTATAGGCCGCAACCAAAACAAGACCACCCGTACGGATGGTCTTGTTTTATTTACCTTGAATAGCCAGGCTGATTAGGCAGGTTTTACTGCGGAAGGGCGAATTTCATGATCCGGTTATTGCCTGCATCCGTGACCCAGATGTTGCCCAGGGGGTCCACGTCGACGCCCACTGGGAGCCCAAGCTCGCTGTCCCCGGTGCCAAAGTCACCCCAGGTTCTGACGAACTGTCCCTCGGATGTAAACTCGATGATCCGGTAGCCCTCCGGATCGGTGATGAATACGCGGTTGTTCCCATCCACGGCAATGAACGGCTTGTTCTCCAGGGACTGACCGAACCAGGCATTGACATCCCACTGGGAGAACGGCAGATATACCGTCCCATCGTCGCTGGGAATGAAGGACTGGATGCGCTGGTTCCAGGTGTCGGTTACAAATACCATGCCGTCATCCGAGACGGCTACTCCGACGGGCTCATCGAACTGGCCCGGGTCGAAGCCTGCCATACCGAACTCGGTGATGTAGTTGCCGTCTTCGTCGAAGACCACAATGCGCTTGTTACCCGTATCGGCCACATAGACCTTGCCATTTTGGTCAACATCGATCCCGCGCGGTCCCCAGAAGGCAGACCTGGATTCCGGGACGTCCGGCAATGGCTGTCCGTACTGGCCCCAGATCTTGATCGGTGTGCCATCTTCCGTAAACTTCTGCACCCGGTGATTCCAAGTATCTGTGACATAGACAGAGCCGTCCGGTCCCACGGCGATGCCCCAGGGTTCATTGAACGTCCCGATCGGGGCGTCACCGGTTAAGAGGTCAGCGAATGCGCCCCATTCGTGGAGCAGGCTCCCATCGGAGGCGATGTGCAGGATGCGATGGTTGCGCGAGTCGGCAACATAAATATCTTCATCAAGACCGGCCGCGATCTCGCGCGGGGCGCTCAGGCCCAGAGGGGGATAGCGATCGGCAGCGAAGATCTGCTCTGCAGGGAGCATGAGCGTCCCCAGCTCGTACGGGTCTTCAGCCGCCGGGACCGCTGACGGCCCGACGCCATAATTCCACATCTGGGCGGCCACATCCTTGCGGACGTACAGCCGCATCTGGTCGGCTGGCTGCCAGGTGGTACGGGTCATGCTCGTGCTGCCGGTTGCCTGGGAGTACATTGTATAGTCCCGGTTGAGCCAGATATCGAAGATTCCTTCACGGATCCGGGGATCGGTGATGGCATTCAGGAGGCGTGCCCGGTCGAGATTGAAGTAATCCTGATTCGGCCACCACATGCGGATGTAATCGAACCGGTAAAAGCCGTCACCCAGCGCGCCTTCGATCTTGTCGAAGTTCTTCTGATCGACAATGACCGTTACCGCATCCCGCAGGGACCTTGTCGGCTGGTCGAAGGAGCGCAGGGCTGTATAGTCTCGCAGGTACCAGACCATTGGCCAGGAGACGCCGGTGTCGGGGGCGCTGGCGTCATAGGCCACGATCGCATTCAACCCGCCGGCAGTCCGCTCGGAGATCTCTTCCACCTGGGCCATCACGTCCTTGATGCCGGTTGCGCCGTGCGCATACACGAGGTATTCCATGGCGTCGTCATACAGAATGTAGTTCGCCCGGAAGGAGGTTCGCGTGGTCTGGACGAGCAGCAGACCAAAGATTGTCAGAACAAAAAGGTTGACGAAGATACTCCGGCTTTGTGACTCGCGCTGAAGCCTTGATAAGTACACGATGGCGGCGATGCTGCCGGCAAGAGCGACCAGCGCCGCTATGAACTTGAGCCGGCTGGCGCCTGCCAGTGCAGGGTCCACGCCACCCACGGAGAGCATGGAGGCACCGTTGATCACGCTCGAGAAGAGCGTTACCAGCGCCAGGATAACCAGCACTACAATGCTCAGGCTGGGGAGATCTTCCTTCATCAGGTAGGCAAGCAGCAGCCCCGCACCGATGGTGACGATCAGGGGCAGGATAAAGGCAGCCGTGGCCTGTAACTGGACCAGCTCCGTCCCACCGAAGGGAGGAGTGGAGCCGTAGAGCGAGCGCAGGGCGTTATACGAGGCCAGTATGAATACGGCCAGCACCAGCAGGGACAGGGCGATCCGCCCGGGTCTCACATCCTGCCAGCGATCGGCAAGCGACTCGATCAGCTGGCCAACCGCCCAGCCCGTGAGCAGGATCATGGGCCAGGCCATGTGATAGGTCAGCCAGGGCATCCGTTCGCCGGCGATCGTGAAGGCGAGAATACTGGTAATCGTCCAGAAGACCATCAGGCCGTAGAACAGTCCAAAGTTGGATTCGGTGATGGCCGACTCGGTCGAGGATGCATCCGGCTCGGCGGGGGGCGGGTTCCGGTTGAGGAGTTTTTTTGCCCCAAGAAGGATTGCCGCCAGAGCTCCGAGCGCAGGCAGAAACTCATACATCGGTATCTGGATCAGAACATAATAATATTCAGGCTGGCTGCCCCGCTCCACGCCCTGCTGGACAAGCCAGTATCCGAGCGAGCCGATCACCCCTGTGAAGAACCCGGCCGCGTTGGTGAAGACGGTTGTGTAGAAGATGGTGTAGAGCCCCCAGAAGAACACACCGTATTTCCACCAGTCCCGGTTCCAGTACATGCCAATTGCAATGGAGAGTACAAACAGCAGGATTACGATCGCCCCAATGATGCCCAGCGCCCGGGCGTCCAGATTGTTGACCGAGGCTGCATCGGTGGGTATCGTGATGTTCAGGCTGCCTTCCAGGACCCGGATGACAAAGGCAGCCACCATTGGCAGGACGAAGGTTCCCAGAAGGATCATGAGATCGAAGGACCGTTCCTGCAGTAGGTTTCGCCAGCCAAATCCTAAAAATAGGATCACGACAGCCGCGACGAAGATGATCGCAGCCAGTCCGAGCAGGATCGAAGCCGGCTGGATTCCCTGCTCCGGAAGCGCAAGCGGGTTGGGCCCGCCGGTCGGGTTGGCGGGCGCAGCCGTCTCGCCGCTGGTGATGGTCTCCGGATGTCCGGTTGCGTATCCGATGCCTACGCCCAGCGTGGCCAATACGGCCGTTACCGCAAGGGCAATAATGAATGCCCGGTACAGGCCGGGATTATCCTGCCAGGGACGGCGGGTGACCCGGGCAATAAAATAAAATCCTAAAAAGAGCATCGCCTGGGCGGCATAGATAAACGCAGTCTCCTTGGTGGTGAAGTGGAGCAGGGAACCGGCAGTGACAAAGTATAAGTAGCGGCTCTGGCCTTTTTCCAGGTATCGCAAAATACCATACAGCAGAAGCAGGCCGGCAACACCGGTAAATGACTCGTTGCGAACATAGCGACCGTAATAGAGCATGTACGGTGATACAACCAGAAGCAGTCCGGCAACGATTGCTCCCCACCTGCCCAGATAATCCCTCCAGGACCAGACCATCCATACAGTCGCAATGCTGAACAGCACGGCCGGAATACGTGCCGTCAGGTCTGACACGCCAAAAATAAAATAGGTCAACGCGAGCATGTGGAACTGCAGCGGGCCATGCATCATCGGCGTGTGCTGGTAGCCCTGTCCGCGGTAGAGCAGCCAGGAGAAGTAGGTGTGCAGGCTTTCATCGTGACTCATGACCCGCGATTCGAGATCGTAGAATCGGGTGATGACTGCCAGCAAAACGATCCCCGCGAAGATGGCGATCTCGTTCGTGATCGATGGAAGCGCCGGATGGACGGGCCGCTCGAGCCAGGTTGATCTATTTTCGTTGTTCATAACACCTTGTATTCACTCAAAGATTGGCGAATTATCCTTTAATCCCGGTATTCTGACAAGCTTGCGTGTAATCTTTTATTAATATCTTTCTGAAAATCCTACCCGCCTGGCGTGGAGATCGTCGGGCTGGTGAACGGCGTATAGAGTGTTCCGGTTGCGTGGAAGGTGCCGGTTGGCTGTACAGCGCAACTCGCGATCATGAGTTCCCTGCCCACTTGAAGCGCGTCATCGTCCAACCCATTGGCAGCCATGATCTCCTCTTTAGACACAGAGAATTGACGCGAGATACCCTCGATCGTATCCTCCGGCTGGACAACATACAGGATCTGTCCGCAATTCTGGAGCAGGACCTCTGTGTTTGTGGATTGAATGGAAGGTGTAGGAATAGGTGGTGCACTGACCGGCAGGGTTCCCGGCCCTCCTTCAACCGGCCCTGTTACGTGGCGGACGCTGAACAGGAGGGCGATCGCCATAACGCCCACAGCCGTTATACGTGTAGCCAAAAGGAGGCTCTCTGTTATCCTGGAATTTCTTTTTGGAAGCCGAACAGCGATGGGTAGGGGGTGCTGCGGCTGGCCCCATTTTTTTTCCATCGTGGAGGAGAGCATAGAGGTCATATTGGCCATGCTGTTTGCATAGTCCCTGCATTCCACACAGTCCTTCAGATGAAGGCGAAGGATGCTTTTCTGATCCATTTTCAAGGCCTGATCAGCATCGAAATGGATCAGCCTGCGGGCTTCTTCATGGGTAATCTGCATCGTTCCTATTCTCCGTTCAAGTGAGCCAGTGCTTTCCGCAGTGTTTCCCGGGCGCTGTGCAGTCTTGAGTGAATCGTTCCTTCGGGGATGGAAAGGATCTCGGCTATTTCCGAGACCTGCATTTCATGGAGGTAGCGCAGAACCATGACAATGCGATACTTATCGTCCAGCTCGCTGAGCGCTTTCCAGAGGACAGCTTCCTTCTCGTTGAGGACCACTGTTTCTTCAGGCGAGGCCTGCTTTTGGACCTCCAGGCGGAAGATGGCTGCCAGTGTGGTCTGCAGACGCTCGCGGGCTCTTCGTCTGCGTAGATGGCTGCGGCTGTGATTGACGGCAATCGTATACAGCCAGGCTTTGAAAGACTGCTGCTCCCGGTAGTTGATCAGGGAACGTAAGGCAGATAAAAATGTTTCCTGGGTGATCTCAATGGCTTCGGCTTCGTCGTCAACAATGGAGAAGGCCAGTTTGAACACACCTGCCTCATGGCGGCGGACCAGGCATTCGATGGCGTTTTCATCGCCCGCAAGGCACCGGGAGACGAGCCATGATGGATCGGCTTCATGCATACGTTCCAACTTATTAACGCCTGAGGCAGGGAAAACCTTCACTCTCGCTCAAAATTCCTTCTGAAGTTAATTTGCGTGTAGCCAATTATATACTTATTGCTTTTTACTTCAATTATCCTTTAACAAAGATGTCCCGGCCAACTGGCCGCATCCAGCCTGGATATCGATGCCTCGGCGCATCCGAATCGTGCAGGGGATCCCGGCCTGCTCCAGGGTCTGCTTGAACAGAGCTGCCCGCGAGCGGTCTGTGGCCCGGCCTTCATATCCTGCGGTAGGGTTGAGGGGAATGGCATTCACATGACACAGAAGACCCATGAGCCGCGAGGCGAGCTTTTTTGCGACCTCAGGTGTGTCATTGACCCCATCGATCAGCGCCCACTCGAAAGTGACACGGCGGCCAGTCTTTTCCACATAGTAGCGGCAGGCTTCGATGACATCTTCGATCTTGTAACGCTTGTTGACAGGCATAATGGCAAGCCGCTCATCATCGTCTGCGGCGTGGAGAGAGATTGCCAGGTTGACCTGGCGCTTTTCGTCTGCGAAGCGCCGGATCTGGGGGACCAGGCCTACGGTCGAGATGGTGAAGCGCCGAGCCCCGAAATTGAACCCGTCCGGGTCGTTGAGGCGGTCGATCGCTTCCATTGTGTTGTCGTAGTTGTGGAATGGCTCGCCCATACCCATCAGGACGATATTCGTAACCGATTCGTTCACCTCCTTCAGCATGCGGGCATAGTACATCACCTGAGCAACGATCTCACCGCTCGTCAGATGGCGCTTGAAGCCCATCTGGCCGGTGGCGCAAAAGACACAGCCCATGGCACACCCAGCCTGGGTGGAGATACAGAGAGTCCGCCGGTTTTTGGCCCCACGTCCGGTAGGGGAGGCCGTGATCTGCGGGTTATCCGCCGGGTCTCCGTAGCGCATGAGCACGGCTTCGATCAGGTTCTTATCAGGCAGCTCAAAGAGTGTTTTCCGAGTAAAGCCATCCGCCGAATCGAGATAAGTTTTTACCTTGAATGGAGCGAAGGTAAACTCCTTTGTCATCCGTTCGCGCAGGGATGCAGGCAGACTGGTAAACTGCTCGGGCGAGTCGTAGAAATGCTGATAGAGTCCCTGCCAGATCTGCCTGGCGCGATAGGCAGGCTCATTCCATTCCTTTAGCAGGCCGGTAAGTTCTTGTATATCTATATCGTAAATTAACATAGGAAGTAGGTCACGCTTGTAGCAGAATCATTGGTTCAGCCAATTAATTCCGTTAGATCCCGTGCAATGAAATCGATCTTCGGCCGCCAGAGATCTGCTTCATCCAGCGTAGACACTCCTGAAAGCACCAGCGCTGTGGGACAGCCCACTGCCTGACCTGCGGCGATATCGGTCTCAAGCCGGTCGCCCACGACGAGGGTTTCCTGAGGAGTTGTTCCCAGTTTCTCGAGAGAAAGCTCCATCAAAAAGGGATAGGGCTTTCCCGCAACAATGGGCTGGACATCCGAAGCTGTGACGATGATCGAATACCACGCTCCTGCACCGGGAATTTCCCCGCGAGGAGTAGGAAAGGTCTTATCCGGATTGGTGGCATAGAAGGGAACGCCTCTGCGGACCAGCAGGGTTGCTTCCGAGAGCTTCTGGAAATCGATGCTGCGGTCGATCCCCATGACGACCGCTTCCGCGATGGATGCATGCTCCACGGGCAGAATCTCGAACCCTTTCTCTTCGAGCGCCGTCCGCAGACCGTCCTCACCGATCATGAAAACCTTGGTTCCGGATGAAAATTTCCGGGCGACAGCATGGGCTGCTGCATGGGATGATGTAATGATCTGCCACGGATCAACGTTCACTCCGAACTCTTTCAGGCGGGCCGTATACTGGTCAGAGGTTCTTGAGCTGTTATTGGTGGCAAAGACAAACCTGATCTCGCGCTCGCGGATGCGGTTAAAGGTCCGGGCCAGGTCGCCGATGGGTGCATCGGCTTTCCAAATGACACCGTCCATATCGATGATGAGTGCTTTTATGTTGTCTGGAATCATGATCCGAACTTTTCGAGCAGGTATTTCAACACCGGGCGGTCAATCCACTCAGCGTTCACACCCACCCGTTCTTCAAAATTTTCGTTCCCAATGAATTCGCTGAAGGCACGAGGGAAATCCTTACTCTTATTCAAGTAGCCTTCCTGTTCCAGTATTCGCTTGATCTGCTCCAACACCTTGCCTCTTATTTTCACCCGGTCTGTCTCGGGGCTCTTCCCAAAATAAAGCTCGTGCATCTCCAGCAGCTCTCCCAGCCGCCTGACGGGATCCTGGTGATCGTCCACACGGTAATCCAGCCAGCGGTCGAGATAACCGCCGTACCCGCCATTGGGCCTGGCTACGTAAATCGCCGCAGACTGGCGGCCGCGTTTGTCGCCACCAGCCCGGTCACCGGCCAGCAGGCACTTGTAGAGACGCTGGGGCAGGCTGCCCTTTGTCTTGAGGAACGCCTTTTCCATGGCAGGCACCACCTTATGACTGGAAAGGATGTTCCCCTGGATGGCATAGCCATCTCCGGAAACCCCGCCTGCCCAGGTATAGCAGCCACTTCCGGTGTGTGTGGCAGCACCGCCTCTGGCATCCACCAGGCCGACCTGACGGTGTTCCCTGTCCGGGTCATTTTGCAGCAGCTTTCCCAGCGTTTCCGGGGCAGATAATCCATTCTGCATCCAATCCAGCCCGTGGGGCCCGAAGGATGTGTTTGCGAGCGCCTGGGTTGCGACCGCCCCGGCACCGGCCCGGACGAATGGGACCACGGCCCCTACTGCCGGAAATTTAGAGGCAACGGCAATACCCCACGTATGTTCTTCGAGATCGCAGGCAACAATCGAAAAGGTCATTGGATTTCCTTGTGCGAGAAGGGATTATACCTTGTAGCGAATCCCGAACCGAGCGGGAAAACAAAAAAGCCTGCCGATGACTCAGCAGGCTTCCATGTTCAAAACTACAGACCTACTTCACCTTTTCAGGCATTTCCAGAACGTGGTCGACGAGACCGTAATCCACTGCCTGCTTGGCTTCGAGATAGTAATCGCGGTCGCTGTCGCGCTCGATTACTTCCAGCGGCTGGCCCGTGTGCTTGGCCATAATGCCGAGCAGCAGGCTCTTCAGGCGCAGGATCTGCTTGGCCTGGATCTCGATGTCGGTGGCCTGTCCCTGTGCGCCGCCCAGGGGCTGGTGCATGTGGATGGTGGCATTCGGCAGGGCGTAGCGGCGGCCTTTGGTTCCGGCAGTCAGCAGCACGGTGCCGAAAGAGGCTGTGACGCCCACAGCTACGGTGCTGATCGGGTTCGTGATCATCTGCATCGTGTCGTAGATCGCCAGGCCGGCATAGATCACGCCACCGGGCGAATTGATGTACAGGTTGATTTCCTTCTCGGGGTCTTCCTTGTTCAGGAAGAGCAGCTGCGCCACGATCAGGTTCGCTACCTGGTCGTCGATCGGTGTACCCAGGAAAATGATGCGTTCCTTGAGAAGCAACGAGTAAATATCATAGGCACGCTCACCGCGGCCGGAAGATTCAATAACCATGGGGATAACATTTTTGAAATCGGGGACCATCTTATCTCCTTTGTCTGTATTTCGCCAATCATACCGTTCTCACGTTGGAATTTTGTTAAAAATATATCAGGATTTTAACCGTCCTTACGAAGACCGGAGTCTTCGCAAGGACTTAATCCAGGCTTCTTATTCGGTTTTGGATTCCGCTTCGTTGGTCGGGTCGACCAGGCGCTGGGACTCCGGTGCCTCTTCACCTGGGGTAACTTCCTGGCGAGGGGAGGCTTCTTCGGGAGAGGACTGCACTTCAGGAGCTTTTTCCTGAACCTCTTCAGGGGTGCGCTCTTCCGGCGGGACGTATTCACCCATGGCAATCGACTTGAGCACTTCAAGAGCCCTGCGGGTGAGGACACGGTTAGCCGATTCCATGGCTACCGCCTGGGCGACGCGCTGCTGTCCCTT
>DATAKV010000372.1:0-2758 GCA_036261375.1 Anaerolineales bacterium | reverse complement strand
TGGCGCTCACGCAGCGATTCGGACATGGCATGGCCCAGCCGGTGGCGCGCCTCACCAGTCATGACGACAAACCGCCATGGCCGCACCCTGTAATGGTTCGGAGCCTGGGCGGCGGCCTCCAGCATTTTTTCGATCAGGTCACGCGGCACCGCATCGGGTTTGACTTTTTTATGCGAATGTCTGTTATGTATGGCTTCGAATACGTCCATCTTTCCTCCGGGGTATTGATACAATTATTCCACACATTCTTACGGAGGCAGGATGAAAGTCTTTTATTCAGAAGAGCATCGCAAGCACGAGCCGCCCTTCGAAGTCTTCGACGGCGGCCTGCGCGTTCCTTACCTGGAAAATACAGACCGCATGGACCGGATCTTGAACGCGTTGAGGCAAGTGGACTGGGCGGAATTCTGCGCGCCTACAGACTTTGGCCTCGACCCAATCCACGCCGTCCACGACCGGGAGTACATCGACTTCCTCGCCTCGTGCTGGACCGAGTGGCTGGATTCTGATGCCAAAGATAAATCCTTGCTACTGCCGGCTACCTTTGCCCTGCGCAGGCAGTCCCACAGGCCAAGCGGATTGCTCGGACGAATGGGATATCACCTGATGGACTTGAGCGCCTGCATCGTGGAAGGGACGTACACCGCCGCCCTGACATCTGCCAATTGCGCGCTGAGTGCCGCCGACGCCGTGGCGGACGGAGAACGGACTGCCTTCGCCCTGTGCCGCCCGCCGGGTCATCATGCCGGGAAGGATTATGCCGGTGGATACTGCTTCATCAACAACGCCTCGGTCGCGGCCAACTGGCTTTCTTCGAAAGGCAAGGTTGCCTTGCTCGATATCGACTATCACTGCGGCAACGGCACGCAGGATATTTTCTACGACCGCGCCGACGTGCTGACGATTTCCATCCACGCCGACCCGAATGTCGAGTATCCCCATTTCTGGGGGTACGCCAGCGAAACGGGAGCCGGCCCGGGAACGGAATTCCACCGGAATTTCCCTTTGGAAAAAGGCACCGATAACGCGCGCTACCTGTCGGCTTTAGAGGAGGCGCTGACCCTTATCCGCAAGTTCGAACCGGCCTGCCTGGTCGTCTCAGCCGGAATGGATATCTATGCCGACGATCCGCTCGGGACGATCAAAGTCACTACCGAGGGCATTGGGGAAATAGGAAAAAGGATTGCATCACTGAGTCTTCCCACCGTCGTTGTAATGGAAGGAGGCTATGCCAATGAAGTCCTGGGCATAAATATCCTCCGCTTTTTAGGAGAGTTTAAATGAGATTGCGAATCATTATGCTGAGCCTGCTGTTCGCAGCCGCCTGTTCGCCTTCCCCCGGGCAGGGAGCTACTCCCACCCCTACATCCAGTGCCGCGACGGCCGTCTCATGGACTCAAACACCCCTCCCAACGTTGACAGCTACTGCAACGAGAACGTTGACGCCCACGCTTGAATTCACACCGACGATCACTTTTACCCCCACTGTTTCTGCCACGGCCACCTTCGACTTCCCTGCCGTAACCGTCAATAAGCAGGCGCACTGCCGGTATGGGCCATCGGTTGCCTATCTGCACGCAGCGGACCTGTACGCAGGGGACCAGGGGACCGTGCGCGGGCGCTATATTTACAGCAACTGGCTGTACGTGAAATTCGACAAGCTGAATTACTTCTGCTGGGTCGCGCCATCGGTGGTGGATGTTGTCGGAGATGTTTCAACGGTTGCTTACAAGGAACTCAACCTGCAATCGATCGGCAGCAATATGTATGGCCCGCCAAAGGGCGTGAGCGCGGTACGGAACGGGAATGAGGTGATCATCAGCTGGGAACAGGTCAATATGACCGAGGATGACGACCGCGGCTATCTACTCGAACTGTTCGTCTGCCAGGATACGTTCTATAAGTGGTGGACGGATTCGTACCCCGACCAGTACAGCACCAGTTACGAGGTTCGCGATGAAGCAGGCTGCGCCCAGCCTTCCTCTGGAAAACTCTATACTGTGGAAAAACACGGCTTCTCCGAGCCGGTCAACATCCCCTGGCCGCAGCCCGAATAAAAGATGTACCAAACAAAAAAAATGCCTTCGAGAGCCGAAGGCATTTTTCTCTCCACGTCTTTAGTGTTTTCGCCGGGCGATCCGGTCCAGCAGCCGCAAGAGCTCCTGCATCTCCGCGGACGCCGAGGTATCGCCGACCACGATCGTCCGCTCTCCTTTTGATGTTTCGACCGTTATGACATACGTGAACTGGTCTCCCTGGGTAGTGTCACCCATGAGGCGCTCCGGAAGCTCATCGAAATCCACTTCATCGAGAAGGTCCATCAACGGGCGGGCCTGCTCCTCGGGGAGATCATCGGGCTGGAAGTCGGCGTGCAGATTGAGCCCCATGAACCCACCTGTACGTTCATACTTGATCCGTTGGACTTCCATGGCCGTATCCTTATCTTGTTTTGGCAGGCGCCGCGCCGATCGCCCTCAGGAGCGAGGCGAGACACCCGTCACTGGGCGGTGGCTCAGGCGTGCCCCCTCCGCCGTCGGTTACCAGGCCCACTTCGGCCCAGCCCTTTTTGACCGCCTGCTGTTCGATGCTTCCGGCTCCGAACAACTGGCCCGCCACCTGGAAGGTCAGGTTGGCGCAGTCCTGGAACTTGGAGTTGGCAGTCAGCCTGTCTTTCAGCGTCACATACCAGATCTGGCCGGCCCGCTCCCAGGCATGGCCGCCCAGCTCGAGGGCCGTGATGTAAAAGGCACGATTGGGG
>DATAKV010000371.1:0-1979 GCA_036261375.1 Anaerolineales bacterium | reverse complement strand
ATAGAGGCGGGCAAGATCATCAGTCCCAAAATTGAAAAGATTCTACGGGGAGTCTTGCGCTCCCTGTAAAGTGCTGGTATGGGCCCCGTATATCGTACATTGGCCAACTATGAGCCTTTGATTTACATCGCGCTTGCGATAGGGGCCCTGTTTGCATTCCGCCGGATGTGGCGTTCGTGGCACGAGTGGCGGGATTCGGTCTACGGGCTGGAGCGCGAGTTTGCCCTGCGCCGTCTGGTGCAGGCATCCGGTATCTCGCTTTTCATCCTGGCGCTTCTCTTTGCCGAGTTTTTTATCGCCAGTTTTATCGCTCCTTCCCTGCCCGCTTCCGATATTATGGCAACCGCTACTCTCGATCTTTTAGTCACCCCGGCCGGAACTCTCTCGCCGGATTCAACGGTGCCGCTCGTCACGCAGGAGGTACCCACCGGGATGAGCGGCTGTATCCCCGACCAGATCATGATTACCTCCCCGGAACCGGGTGACCTGGTCAGCGGGACTGTAAACATCACCGGCTCGGCAGACGTTCCGGATTTTGGATTTTATAAATATGAAGTGGCGTCGATGGGCAGCCAGAACTGGGCCACCATCGCGGCCAACCGGGACCCTGTGCGGAATGACCAGTTGGGTGAATGGAATACCGCATCTCTGGCCAACGGATACTATTTCCTCCGCCTCGTCATTACCGATAATGTTGGTGTGGCGCTCGAACCATGCGTGATCGCCGTTCAGGTGGTAAACCAGTAAACGGAGTAACAATGCCTCCCTTTGAGATCCGACCTGCAAGCTCCAGTGATATGCCGCGTTTGATGGCTATGGACCATTCCTGTGTCAGCGATTACGTCTGGCAGCTCGAGCTGCGCCGCGATGCTGGGCAGATCACATCCAGCTTCCGGGAGGTACGCCTGCCGCGCACTGTGGTTGTGGCGTATCCCCGGGATCCGATGACTCTTGCCGACGAATGGGCGCGTCGTGATGGACTGCTCGTAGCCATCGAGGAGGGCCTGCCGGTGGGCTATGTGGGAGTTGTCGATGATCGGGTTTCCGGGATCGCCCGCGTCACGGACCTTGTTGTCGCTCCGGAGCGCCGACGCCAGGGTGCCGCGTCAGTGCTGGTGACGGCAGCCCAGGCCTGGGCCGCGGACCGGGGCGCGCGCCGTCTTATCCTGGAAATGCAGTCGAAAAACCAACCTTGCATTCGGCTTGCACAGAAGTTTGGATACGATTTCTGCGGGTATAATGACCAGTATTATCCGACTCAGGATGTGGCTTTGTTTTTTGGGAGAGCACTACAGTAAAGCTGGAAGGTCTGCATGTTTAACGGTTGGATGGACGGTTTACTGGCGGGATTACAGACGATCAACAATATCCTAACAGCCGGTATTGCCATTACGGCATTTTCGCTGTTATTGTATGCGTTGTCGTTTAACCTGCGTGATCGCGTAGCGCGTTCATTTGCGATCATTATGCTTTGTGTGGTGGTCGTCTTCGCCACGGAAGCATTGCAGGGCGACAGTGTGCCGGATTGGGGGATCGAGCTTCTGCTTCATTTACAGTGGATTGGAATTATCTTTCTACCCCCTGCTTATTTACATCTATCTGATGCGCTTCTCGTGACTGCGGGCCGTCCCTCGCGCGGGCGCAGGCGAATGGCTGTCCGCCTGGTCTACGCGCTGTCGGCCGCCTTTGTGATCCTTCTGGCAACCGGCCTGCTGGTCGGGGGATTTGTGCGCAATGGCAACCCGGCGCCGCATCTCCAACGGACCGTCTGGACGGAAATCTTTACGCTGTATTACATCGTCATTATTGCCTGGGCAGGATACAACTTCATACGCGCCTTCTCACGGATGCTGACCCGCTCCGGACGGCGAAGGATGCTCTATCTGATGGCGGGCGCGACCGCCCCGGCTCTCGGGTCCTATCCCTACCTGTTGTTCGGCTCCGATATGGCCGCCCGCTTCCCGCTGGTTTTTTGGTCT
>DATAKV010000360.1:0-6197 GCA_036261375.1 Anaerolineales bacterium | reverse complement strand
CTGATACCAATACAGAACAACAATGAACCGATTTTTCAACGTGCTCTGGCGGGTGATCACCTTTCCGTTCGTATTGATCTTCAACCTCCTTGCCCTCCCTTTTCAGACCATCCAACGAATCTTCAAATTCCTGAATACAGATGTCGAAGATCGTCCCATACTGGATACCTTTTCCACCCTGGCGTCCGAAGCAGACGCACGGGCCAGCTTCTGGGACCACATCGAAGACCTGCGTATGCATCTATTGCGCATGCTGATCGGGCTGGCAATTGGCGTGGGAATCTCCTTCTACTTCACACTCCCTTTAATGGAATATCTCGCCGGTCCGGTGGGCGGGCTGGAAAATCTGCAGGCCATCCAGGTGACCGAGGAGCTGGGTGTATTTATGCGCGTCGCCCTTACAAGCGGCATCGCCATCATGCTCCCCTATATCGCCTTCGAGATCTGGCTCTTCGCTGCGCCAGGATTGAATTCGAGGGAAAAGAAGAGCACCCTGTTCGGCATTCCCATTGCTGCGCTCCTGTTCCTGGGAGGCATGGCCTTCACATTCAGGGTTCTGCTGCCCTCCGCCCTGCCATTCCTGGGAGGCTTCACGGATATCTCCCAGAACTGGACGGCGGGTGAATACTTCGGCTTTGTCACCGGGCTGATGATCTGGATCGGCCTGTTTTTTGAATTCCCGCTGGTGATCTACGTCCTGACCTCCGTTGGCCTGGTCCGGCCACAGCTGCTGGCAAAACAATGGAGGCTGGCTATCGTTGTGATTGCCATCATCGCCGCAGCGGTCACCCCCACGATCGACCCGGTCAACATGGGGCTGGTCATGCTGCCCATGTCATTGTTATACTTCGTCAGCATTGGGATGAGTTATGTTGCCTATGCCGCGCGTAGAAGGAACATGCGCGCCGCAGAAGAGTCTGTCTAATTCGAACAAACGCCCGCCGGACAGGAAGCATTGAGGAGAGATATGAAACCACGCACTGTTATACCTTCGCGTCGCATCCTTTTGTTCATTGTCATCCTGGCGCTGGCAAGCCAGGCCTGTTCTTTGACCCTGTTGGAGTGGCCGATATTGCCTGCACCCGGCGCAACCCCTCTCCCCGGCGGTCCCACGCCCACGCCCCAGCCGCGCGCCGAAGTGAGTGTTACGGTCCGTCTGCCTGAACCCCTGCCAGCCAACGAAGTCCTGGCCATCAGCATAGTGGATGAAGTGACCGGCCTCAGCCTCAATGCAGTGGATTACCAGCTGACGGCCGTCGATAATGTCACATACGCCACCACACTCGCCATCCCCGACAAAGCCATCATCAAATATCGCTATGTCCGCCGCGGAGCCGCCAACATCGTCGAGGATAGCAATTCCGATGTACCGATACGCTACCGGCTGGTTCATGTCAACGGTCCGACCCAGATCGTGGATACGATCAGCAGCTGGGCCGATAGACCCTTCAACACACTTTCTGGCAATATTTTCGGCACTGTGGTGAACTCGGATACAGGTGCGCCGATTCCTGAGATCATGGTCGCGGCTGGCGGAGTCCAGACCCTGACCGATTCCGCCGGGCGCTTCGAATTGATCGGTCTGCGCGGTGGGGATCACAACCTGGTCGCCTATTCGCTGGACGGCGCATACCAGACCTTCCAGCAGGGGGCCAGGGTGGCCGAGAATCAGGCAACACCGGTCCAGATCTCGATGCGGCCTGCACAGCTGGTGAACATCATCTTTACCGTGTCGGTGCCTGACTCGACACAGGCTGGTGTACCGCTCCGGCTGGCAGGCAACCTGCTGCAGCTTGGCAACACCTACTCGGACCTGCAGGGCGGCCTGAGCACTGTGGCCGACCGGATGCCTGTCCTCTCCCCGCTGCCGGATGGCCGTTACTCCGTCTCCCTGTTCCTACCGGCTGGCGCGCACGTGGAATACAAGTACACGATGGGCGATGGCTTTTGGAATTCAGAGTTCACATCCACCGGCCAATATCTGACGCGCCATCTGATCGTCCCTTCGGGGAATACAACCATCGAAGACACCGTCCAATCCTGGCAGGCGGGTCCCAACGCGCCGATCCTGTTCGAAGTCACCGCCCCTCAAAATACACCGCCGGGGGAGACAGTCTACATCCAGTTCAACCCGTTCGGCTGGACACCGCCCATCCCGATGTGGCCCAAGGGCAACAACCAGTGGGCCTACAAACTCTACGGGCCGCTTAACATCGTCGGTGCGTTCGGGTATCGTTACTGCCGGAACGCCCAGTGCAATGCCGCAGATGACGGGCAAACCGCAGGAGAAACAACGCGCGGCCGGACCATTTCACCCAGCCTTGCACCGCAGGATATCTTCGATACGGTCAGCCAATGGACCTGGCCGCAGAGCGCGCCCAGCCCGACGATCGTTTCTGCCACCATTCCTGCGCGGGGACCCAACTTCTTCGCGGGCGTGGAAGTTCAGTCGTATTACCACCCCAGCAACTCGCAATCGGATCCGAGTAAATTCTCTTTCAACTATGCCGCTCTCCAGAACATCCAGGCCATTGGCGCGAACTGGGTTGTCCTGACGCCGTCCTGGACATTTTCCAACACCAATCCGCTGATCTTTTCCCAGCTGCCTGGCAGGGACCCATTCTGGTCGGATACAGCCACAACTGTCACCCAGGCCCGGGCCATCAACCTGAACGTAGCCATCTTCCCCCAGCCGCGCTTCGCCTCATCATCCGGCGAGTTCTGGACATCCGCGCCGCGCGATGCAGGCTGGTGGGATAACTGGTTCAATCACTACCGCGCCTTCGCCGTCCACTATGCAGACCTGGCCACCCTGAGCGGTGCACAATCGGTGATCCTCGGCGGGGATTGGATCGGCCCGGCTCTCCCCGGAGGGACGCTTCCAAATGGCAGCCCGAGCGGAGTCCCGACCGACGCGGAGACGCGCTGGAACAATGTGATTTCGGAAGTCCGCCAGCACTTCCGCGGCAATGTCCTGTTCGCCCTCCCCTATACCCGCACAGACGTAATCCCGCCGATCAATGTGCTGCGGAACGTCGATGCGGTCTACCTGCTGTGGTTTGCCCGGCTAAGCGACTCGCCAAACCCCGGCAAGGATGAACTGCTCGCCGAGGCCGGCCGTCTGCTCGACGAAAACGTGGCGCCGGTCCAGCTGCAGGTCAACAAGCCGTTCATTCTGGCGTTCTCCTATCCCTCGTCCACGTATTCTGCCACCGGCTGTATTCCCGATAACAGCAATGGCTGTTATGACTGGACGGCGCTCAACCGTCCGAACGCGGATATCACCACGGTCAACCTGGATATCCAGCAGCAGGTGGATATTTATGAAGCCCTGTTCACGGCTGTTAATGGCCGCCAGTGGATCAGCGGGTTTGTCAGCCGCGGCTACTTCGCCCCGGTGGCCCTACAGGACAAGTCGGCTTCCATCCATGGCAAGCCCGCCGCGGACCTGCTGTGGTACTGGTATCCAAGGCTGCTTGGGAACGTGAAATGAGGAGGGTCGCTTCAGCCTGAGCGGAATCCTGTCAAAACAAGAGGCGCTCCTGGAGGCGTCTCTTTTCATATGAGATCGTGTTCTACAAGGTGCCGCATCCTTATTTGAACCTGAACGTTGAAACTTGAGCTACAAAAGGTATCAAAAGTTCAACTACTTCTGAGACAAGCGGCGGGTACGTGTCGCCAAACAACTTTGCCGGAGGAGTTATGAGAAGAGCAGGTGTCTTTTTTAAGCGGGGGTTGATCTCAATTGTCGTGCTTGCACTGGTGGCCGGAACAGGAGGGGTGTATTACTTCAAGAGGCACCTGCCGAATACCGTTGCGCCGGAGTCTTTTCCACAGATCGCCGGGGAGATCCAGCTGGAAGGCCTCAACAGTCCCGTGAATATCTACCGGGACAGGATGGGCATCCCGAACATTTATGCCCGTACCCAGCATGACCTGTTCTTTGCCCAGGGATACGTCCATGCCCAGGACCGTTTCTGGCAGATGGATACCTGGCGCCATATCGGCTCCGGCGAACTCTCCGAAATGTTCGGCAAGGGGCAGGTGGAGACCGACACCTTCCTGCGCACGCTGGGCTGGAGGCAGGTGGCCGAGCTGGAATACGCGGCGCTCGACGCCGAATCCCGGGCCCTCATCGACTCTTATACCCAGGGTGTGAATGCCTATCTCCAGGACCGCGATACGACCGCCCTCAGCCTCGAATATGCGGTCCTTGGCCTGCTCAGCCCAGACTACGAAATCGAGCCGTGGAACCCCATCCACAGCCTGACCTGGGGCAAAGCCATGGCCTGGGATTTGCGCGGCAACATGGGCGAAGAGATCGAACGGGCGGTCCTGCTCAAGACGCTCACGCCGGAGCAGGTGGCAGAGTTATATCCTGGTTATCCGGCAGATCACCCTACGATCGTGAATACCATCGGGGAGAACGTGTTGAAGGTGGAAGGTCAAAGGTCTCAGTTCACTGTCCTCCTTGAAGGTTCACCTTTGGACTTTGAACCCGTCGCCGACAGGTTAGCCCTACTCGACGAAGCGCTCGGCCCCGCCGGCGATGGGATCGGTTCCAACTCCTGGGCCATCTCCGGTTCCCGTACCTCGACCGGGATGCCGCTTCTGGCGAACGACCCGCACCTGGGCATCCAGATGCCGTCGATCTGGTACCAGAATGGATTGTTCTGTATGCCCAAAAGCGCCCAGTGTCCTTATGCCGTGACCGGCTTTTCCTTTGCCGGTGTGCCCGGCGTGGTCATCGGCCACAATGACAGGGTTGCCTGGGGCTTCACCAACGTCGGTCCAGACGTCATGGACCTTTACATCGAGCGCGTCAATCCGGAAAACCCGGATCAGTATGAGGTCAATGGCGAATGGGTGGATTTCGAAACCCGTACGGAATCCATCGGTGTGGTCGGAGGCGACCCGGTGGAGATCACCGTCCGCTCGACGCGGCATGGACCGGTCATCTCGGAAGTCTACGGACCGTTGAAAAACGAAAATACGGATGAGGACCCGGAGTTCATCCCGTTCCGCGAACGGGCCGGGGTGGACCTGCCGGAACAGTATGTGATCGCCCTGCGATGGACGGCCCTCGAACCCTCGACGCCTTTCCGATCGATCTGGGGCTTCAACCGGGCCCAGAACTGGGACGAGTTCCGCCGGGCTGCCCGCAACTTCCATGTGCCGGCACAGAACCTGCTGTATGCCGATGTCGATGGAAATATTGCCTACCAGATGCCTGGGGATATTCCGATCCGCGCCAACGGCGATGGGACTCTGCCTGTACCCGGCTGGACGGACGACTACGAGTGGACAGGCTACATCCCATTCGACGATCTGCCGTTCACCCTTAATCCCGGTGAGGGCTATATCGCTACAGCCAACAACCAGGTCCCACCGATGGGGTATCCAAACCCGATCACCTACGATTGGGATTATGGTTTCCGCGCCCAGCGCATTGTGGACATGATCGAAAAAGGGCCAGATAAGATCGATATCGCCTATATCCAGCAAATGCAGGGAGATTCATTCGACGCCAATGGTCCATTATTCGTCCCTCTTCTGACCGGGATGGGATACAAGGCTGAGACACCCAATGAAGCATACGCCATGGACCTGCTGTCCAAATGGGATTTTCAAGACCGCGCCGACTCGGCTGGAGCTGCCGTCTTCAATGCGTTCTGGCGACGTTTCCTGCAGAATACATTCAACGATGAGATGCCCGAGGAGCGCTATTACCCAGACGGCGGCTCACGCTGGAACGAGATCCTGCGCACTCTGGATGAGAACAGCAGCTGGTGGGATGACAAAACCACAACCGACGTGATCGAAACTCGTGGCGATATCATGAGGAAATCCTTCGAAGAAGGTGTCTCTGAGCTTGAGGAGATCTTTGGCAACGATCCGGCCGAATGGAAGTGGGGTGAGATGCATGCCTCCACGTTCCGTAACGGAACCCTGGGTGAATCGGGGGTCGGCCTGATCGAAGATCTGTTCAACCGCGGCCCTTTCCCCACGGGCGGCGGAGAATCGATCGTCAACGCCACCGGCTGGTCGGTCCGGGATGGATACGAGACCAACTGGCTGCCGTCGATGCGCATGATCGTGGACCTTGGAGATCTGAACAGCTCGCTGACCATCCACACGACCGGCCAGTCTGGCCATGCCTATCACCCGCACTATGTCGACATGGCGGAGATGTGGGC
>DATAKV010000320.1:0-3395 GCA_036261375.1 Anaerolineales bacterium | reverse complement strand
GTGCGGACGATGGAGATGTACATGCCAATGCCCAGCACGGCCAGAGCGGCCAGACTTGTCCAGTTGCCTATTTTTCCGTTTCGCTCGATCAACTTTTCGTTTTTGATGATTTTCATGGTGTCCAGTTTGCTTCCTGTGCCGTCCTGTAGAGCCGGAGGTGGACAGCGGCAGGAGCCTTCGATTAGTGCTTCAAACTTTCCTCGATCGCGCTCTTCATTGCATCGAGTACTTTTGCTTCCGCAGCATTCTTCGCCACGCGCACGGCGCTCTTGATCGCCAGCGCGTCGGAGCGGCCGTGACCGATGAACACCAGGCCGTTGACACCCAGCAGGGGTGCTGCACCCTCCTCGCTGGGATCAAGCATCTTTTTAATGGATCCGAGCGCCGGTCTCACCAGCGCGCCGCCCACTTTCGTCGATAAATTTCCGCTTTTAATGGTCTCACGTATCTTTTCGATCATCAGTTTGGCAACAGCTTCAGTGGCCTTCAGAAAGACATTCCCCGTAAACCCATCCGTGACCGCCACATCGACATGACCGTTGAAGATCTCCTTGCCTTCCACATTGCCTATAAAGTTGATCTTTGCATTCTTCAAGAGCGGGTAGGTTTCCTTGACCAGCTCGCTTCCTTTACCCGCTTCTTCGCCGTTGGAGATCAGCCCCACGCGCGGATTCTGGATACCGCGCACCCGTTCGGCGAACACGCTGGTCATGATGGCAAACTGCAGAAGATTCTCAGGTTTGCAATCGGGGTTGGCGCCGATATCGACCACGCTGCAGACGCCGGTTGCCGTAGGGAAGGGACCTACCAGGGCCGGCCGGTCCACCCCGCGGATGCGTCCCAGCCGGAAGAGGGATGTGACCATCGCCGCGCCCGTGTTCCCGGCAGTGACGAACGCATCCGCTTCACCGTTCTTGACAAGGTCCAGCCCGACCGCCATGGAGTTCTGGGCCTCCTTATGACGGGCCTTCATCACAAGATCCTCGCCTTTGTCGTGCATGGTCAGCATCTCGGGGGCGTGGATGATACGTATGGGCAGGGAACCTGCATTGGCAGAGTCAAGGATCGGCTGGATTTTCGCTGCATCGCCTGTCAAAATAATTTCCACCCCATATTCCCGTGCCGCCTGAACTGCTCCTTCCACGTCTGGCGCAGGGAAGTTGTCGCTGCCCATCGCATCTACAACGATTCGAGTCATGAATGTGGTCTCCTTTGAGAACCTTGCGCAGGATTGCTCCTGCGCAAGGTTGTTCGCTTGACAAGGTTATGAAGCCGATTATAATACGCCGTGCTTGAGCGCTGGTGCTGGAATTGGCAGACAGGCATGGTTGAGGGCCATGTGCCGCAAGGCGTGGAGGTTCAAGTCCTCTCCAGCGCATAACTGTTTCTTGGAGTACAAAATCCCCTATTTGGGGATTTTTGGTTATGGGGGAATGATCAAGCTGCAGCAAGTGACTGCGCCCTCGGCCTTGGCCAGCTCGGAGACATCCACTGCTGCGACCCGGTAGCCCGCTGCTTCCAGTTTTGCGCGCGTCCTGGGGAAGGCTGTCGGGAAGATGATCGCCTCTCCAAGGGGCAGGCAGTTGGCTGCAAACGGCTCCTCGGGGTCTGCTTCGATGAGGCGGAAATCGATAAAATGATGAGCGTCGACCCAGCGTTTATTAATGAGCAGAGTTTCGTCGTCTACCCGGGTGACGGCCGTCTTCAGATGCAGACAGTCGTGCATCATTACACCGGTCGCTGAATAGCCATGGTCACTCAATAGTCGATTGAGTTGATCGACAGCATCCTGGTTGCTCCTCTTTGAAAGACCTACGTAGATCTTTTTCCCCAGAACAAGAACATCGCCGCCATCGAGGCTGGCTGGTTCCTGCAGGAATGCCAGACTTTTGAGCGGAGCCAGGGCCTGTGCGATCGATTCGGTTTCGGGCTTTCGTGAATCGGCTCCGGGCCGGGTAATGACCGCCACCTCCGGGAGGACAATGGCCGTGTCTTCCACGAAGACCGAATCCGGCAGGTCTGCTTCGGCAGGCAGCTCGACCACCTCGCAACCCAGTCGTTTCAGGATCTGAACGTACTCATGGTGCTGCGCCCGGGCGGTATCGAGATCGATGGGTGTACGCTCTATATGCGTGATCTCGCAATCACTGAAACGCGGGCTGACTTCGCGTGTAATCGCCCGTATCACCTAATTACTTCCTGTACGATAGCGGTCGATCAAGGCCTTGGTGCGCGGGTCCTTGGGATGACTGAACAGCTCAGAGGGTTTAGCGTCTTCGATGATCTCGCCGTCTCCCATGACCAGGACCCGGTCCGCGACTTCGCGGGCGAAGCCCATTTCATGAGTGACCACCAGCATGGTCATGCCATCCTTGGCAACTTTCTTCATCACGTTGAGGACTTCACCGATCAGCTCCGGGTCGAGGGCGGAGGTCGGCTCGTCGAAGAGCATCACCTTTGGTTCCATCGTCAGTGCCCGGGCAATGGCGACCCGCTGCTTCTGCCCGCCGGAGAGACGGTTGGGATATTCATCTTTTTTGAAGAGCAGGCCGACGCTATCGAGATTTTGTTCGGCAAGCTCGATCGCTCGGGCCCGGTCCATCCCCTTGACCGTTACGGGGCCTTCGATCACGTTTTCCAGCACACTCATATGTGGGAAGAGGTTGAATTCCTGGAAGACCATTCCAGTCTTCAGGCGGATATCGTGGATCAGCTGGCGATTCTGTTTCCCTTTTTCCCCGGCATTCACATGGATGCCATCCACCTCGATCGAGCCATAGGAGGGTTCTTCAAGAAAATTGATGCAGCGCAGCAGTGTGCTCTTGCCTGATCCACTGCGCCCAATCAGGCAGACCACCTCGCGCGGGGCAACATCCACGGATACTTTTTTCAAGACATGGAGACGGCCAAAGTATTTATCGAGCTCGGTCACTTTGACAATGGGCGGCATGTTAGCGATCCCCCTTTGCCAGCCGGGCTTCGATGATGCTCTGGACATAACTCAATAGCAGCGTCATCACCCAGTAGAAAATGGCAGCCATGATCAACGCTTCCAGGTTGTGGAACTGGGCACGCCCTACACGGGTTGCACGCCACATGATCTCGTGGACAAAACCGGTCGCTGCGACAAGAGCCGAGTCCTTGGTCATGGCGATGAAGTCGTTGCCAATGGGTGGGATGGCAAAACGCAATGCCTGCGGCAAGACGATCCTCTGCATGGTCTGGCGCGGGGTCATACCCAGGGCGATCGCCGCTTCCCGCTGGCCTTTTCCAACGGATCCGAGGGCAGACCGGAAGATCTCACTCATGTACGCCCCATAATTTAGCCCGAGTGCCAGCACGCCAGCCCACAAGCCGGTCAGGATGATCCCCAGCTGTGGAAGGGCAAGGAAGAA
>DATAKV010000317.1:0-7047 GCA_036261375.1 Anaerolineales bacterium | reverse complement strand
AGTTCGTTTTTATAGGTCATCAGCTCATCGTAGACCGTGTCTGGTTCGAGCAGGTCGATCTCATAATTGCTTTCATCGGTGCGCAGGTTGATCAGCGCGCTGCGCTGGTGGGTGGAGCTGTCGATCTCCATGGCCCGCTTCAGGCGCTTGACGTGCTGCCTGGACCGTTCCTTCCACTCGGGGTCGGATGTGGTGGATAATTTAGGCCTGGAGCCTACCGAGCCGCCCGTGGGCGAGACGCCGCTCGGCTCATAACTCTCGAGCCGCTCCCGGCAAAATGCCTCGACGGAATCCTCGTCCATGGCCTTAAGCTCCTTGTCGATGGCCAGGATGCGCAGGTTGGCCAGCAGGTCCTTCGGGTCTGCCCAGGAGCCATGAGCGCTGGCGTAGCGCATCCCCGAAAAGTGGATGACCATGTACTGCAGCCACTTCGGATAGCGGTTGGGCTGGCTTTTGAACTTCTGGATGACTAGCTCCAGCAATTCATTGTGGCTCTTCTTATCCAGGGATGCTTTGTATTCGTCCACTTTCAGCCGCACAATATCCTTCACGGTGACCGGCTGGTTGGGATCCGGGGTATAGTGGGCAAGCGCCTTCTCTTCGGTGACAAGCAGGATATCGTCGTACGAATCGATCTCTGCCTGCAGGGTCTGCGCATCTTTCCGGAGCTGGGTTAGTTTTGCATTGATCCCGGCCAGTTCCTTTTCCTCGGCCTGGATCAGCCTGGCCGTCTCATCCTTCGAGCGGCTTGCATGCTCGAGCGCCGACCGGTAGTCGGCGAGGTAGTTCAACTCTTCGGCCACCGCTTTCGTGCCGACATCCCGCATGTTGTTGCGAAGCGCTTCCCGTTCAGCCCTGTATTTCCAGGTAGGGCCCATGTTCTTAAGGTCGGTGGTGTGTTTCAGGATCTCCCTGTCGATACTCTTCTGATACTGGCTCACGTTGTAAAGCGTGTTCTTGACGACATTCAATCGAGAAGGGATGGTTTTGGAATAACTGAGCTGGTCCCGCAGGCTCTTCCGAAAGCCTCCCAGCGAATCGATCAGGGACTGGCTCGCCTGGGGAAACTTAGCACGGATCTGGGTGGGAACATCCGGGGTGCCAAAATACGCTTCCGTGGAGGCAAGATTGGCCGGAGACTTGAGCCGGGCCAGGTCACCCGCAGATTGTTTCTGCAGCGCTTCCTGTCTGTCGATCTCTACCCGGACAGCACTCAACTTCCGTTCCGCTTCATCCACCTTTTTCGACGCCTCCTGGACGGCTTTGGCCAGCTCGATCTTGCGTTTTTCGATCTTGCTCGAGGCAGTCACGAACTCATGCAGGCGCCTGTACTCCTCTTCCAGCATCGGGAGGGCGATCTTTTCCATCACCAGCAGTTCCGCCTCCTCCTTTGGGACGTTTGGATGAGGTGGGGTCTGGCTCTTCATGATGAAGACCCGGCGCTGTTTGGAGGTCACCCGGGCCTTGTAATCCTTGCAGACCTGCTGCCAGTAGATCATCTGCTGGGGCACAAAATAGCTTTCACTGCGCGGGTTCGTAAAACGGGGAATATTGGTGCTGAAGATCTGATGCAAGGCGTGGATCTTGGAAAGTGCATCTTCATCCAGCCTGCCGAACTGTTTCACATACTCGGCGCGGACATCCTCCTTCATGAAATAGCTTCTTTTTTCAAAGTAGGATTTCACGGCTTTTTCAACGACCAGCCTTTTTTGGGCATGATACGCGTTGATCTCACCCGAGATATCTTTATTCTTATATTCCGCCCACAGCTCGATCTCCTTGTAAAAGACAAGGAAATTACCCAGCATCACCTCCCGCCGCGGATAGATGGTTGTCCGTAAAACGTCATTCTGCCATTGGAAATAGAATTCTTCAGCCATGATCTCTCCTGGGTCCGTGGTTCTGCCATGGACAGCCTGATTGTATTCCAAGCGACCGTTCTCGCAGAGGGTTTTGTAGAGTAAGCTGAAATATTTCACATACGAGAAACTCCTGAAGGACAATCTTCAGGAGTTGTTTTCGGGCTATTCCATGAAATAGGCTTATCAATTGTTGGGTATGCGCGTCGGTTTGAGCGTGTTCCTTTCCAGCCCGGGAGGCCAGTCGTTAGCCTGCACCGGATTGGACAGCTCTGACAGTCGCATCTCTTCCGCTTGTGGAGGGAAGATATCGAACAGCTCGGGCATTGGAGTGTCGGTGAGGAGCGGCATGGGGGTATCGGTGGGAGCCGGTGTGTCGGTGGGCACCGGCGTATGGGTAGGAGCCGGTGTGTCGGTGGGCACCAGCGTATTTGTAGGAACTAACGTTGCAGTCTCGCTGGGGAGAGCGGTGCGGGTAGGTGCAGTCGTGGCTGTGTTTGCCGGCGGCTCTTCATCCTGGTCCTTTGGCGGGTTGCCGGCGGCCATGGGCGGCTGGACCAGGAACACTTCCACTTCGTCGACGGCAGTACCCGCATTTTCAAACGTAATCTTGATGTAGCGCGCCACCTGCAGGTCGAACTGAGCGGTCACGGTTTCCGAGCGGGAAAGGAATCCAGGAAAACCAGCCTGCTCAGAGTCATATACCTCTTTGTATTCCAGGCTGTCATTACTATTGTTGCCGTCCTCATACACATCATCCTTGATCGCCACCTGGATGACAAATTGACCCGGATCGCCATCGTTAAATTTACCCAGGCGGTCCCTGCCAAATGTGACCTTGTTGATGGCTGTCGGTTTTCCCAGATCAATCTTGATCCAGCTATTCGGGGAGGCGCTGATCCAGCTTGCACCGGGTCCATACAGTCCGTCGTTCAAGAAAGCTGCCCGGTGAATATTGCCTACCCCCGCGAATGTATCCTTGGCGACTGCCGGCCGTGCAGACCCATTGCCATGATAGGTCAGGGTCTGATCGTTTTTATACGCTCCTGCCAGGCACAGGGGTGGCTCATATCCTGGTCTGCAGATGACCTGAACGACCCGGGCTTCGGAGGCAATCATCAAACCGGAGCGGACGATCCCTGCTTGTGTTGGCAGTGGCCGAAGAGCGGGAGTCTGGCTTTCACTGGAGAAGTAACTCACAGCGGCAGCCAGTGCCAGCCCCACAAGCACGAGCGAAGTGCGTAGTTTTTGGTGGGGAGAGGACGCGACAGGAACGGCAAACCGCTCCCGGATGGCAGAGCGAAGCACATTCCATTTATTTGTCAGTTTCAGCCAGATGATCTGGCGGTTAAAAGCGGATCGCCTGGCCGACAGCAGCCTGTCAGGATAAGCGCCCGCGGCCGCCTTAACCTTTCCCAACAGTTCGACCATTTCACGATCCTGTGGGCGGTACCCTTCGGCCGTCTCCACCTGCTCGTACTCATCCAGTTGATCCATGAATGCTGCGCGCCGCGCCGACAGTAACTCCTGGGGGTAGTTCGCCGGAAGCGATTTCATCTCAGTCAGGAGTTTGAGCAGGTCACGATCCTGTGACGAGGAGCCGCGTTTCATTTGACAACCTGGTGATCGAGAGATTTGCGCAAAGCACTAATGGCGCGGTTCTGGATGACTTTTACATTGCTGACCGCTTTTCCGATAATTTTGGCCGTCTCCTGCAGGCTGAAACCTTCCAGAAAGCGCAGGATAATCACATGGCGTTGGTCTTCCGTCAAATCGTTCTGGACCGCCTTGAGGATCGCATCGTACAGCATCCGGTTTTCCAGGCTGATCACATTGGAATACCCGTCCTGTTGTATATACTCAACCACCTCGAACGAAACTCCCCGGTTGGAATAGCGTGCCTCATCGACCACGAGGTGGTAGGTCATTTCATACAGGTAGGAGCGTAGGTTGGTACTTGGCCCCTTGCCTGCCGATAACTGCTCCAGCAGCTTTGCAAATACATCCCCTACGATGTAATCCGCAATCAATGCATCGTTGCACAAGCGCAAGGCATAGTTATAAAGCGCAGTCGAGTACAGATCAAAGATCTTCACGAGCGCGCTCCTATCCATTTGCCTGGCGGCTTCCAAAAGTGTCACATCCGAATCCCGGGTGACAATTGGAATTAAGGGGGCGGTTTTATAGAGGATAGTCATCGGTTTGTAAACGAAAATAAATCATGCCAGCCTATGCACGGAGAGCTATCACGCATAGGGAGTGAAAAGAGCGGTCGGAGGGATTGATGTGGAGTGTGGAAGCGCCCGCAGTATAAAAAGCCGCCTTCAACGAGAGCGCGGTCAGACTGGCGATGTACGGTTATTATAGCACTTATCGGAAGCATAAAGATGCCCTTCCAGACATGGGGGAATCTACTAATACTAGGAACGAAAGTCTAATTCATTCGTTATCATCCACCTTCTCCTGGAGATAGGCAAGGCCCCTGAGTAAACCCTCAGGGGCCTTGCAGTCAGGTACACACGTGCTCGTTACACCACAATGTTGACCAATCGCCGGTTCGCCACAATGACTTTTCGCGGTTCGCGGCCTTCCAGATGCCTGCGCACCGTTTCGCTCGCCAGCGCAGCAGCCTTGATCTGTTCCTCATTCGCTTCGGCGGGGACGATCACCCGGTCGCGCACCTTGCCGTTGACCTGGACCGGAATCTCGATACTATCTTCCTTCGCCGCCTCTTCATCGACTTCGGGCCAGGGTTGCTGGTGGACCGAGTAGGGCCTGCCCATCTGGACCGTCCACAACTCTTCGGCGATGTGCGGGGCCACAGGCGCCAGCAGCCGAACGTATATATCCTGCGCTTCGACCCATTCGGGGCTCCCCGATGCGCCCGCTTCGCGCGCCTTATACATCTCGTTCAGCAGCTCCATCAACCCCGAGACAACCGTATTGAATTCAAAGTTTTCGAAATCGCGCGAAACGTTCCGTACCGTCTGATGAACCTTCCGGCGTAGGCGACGCAGGGTCTCCGCGTCTGCAGGCCCGGCCTGTCCCTCCGGCTGCACTTCGCTCCGCTCAGCAGGATCGGTGAACAACGTCCAGGTGCGGCGGATCCAGCGTGCCGTCCCTTCGATGCCTTTCGAATCCCAGGGTGCGCCCATTTCCCAGCGTGCAAAGAACATGATGTAGGCGCGCACCGTATCCGCACCATATTTTTCGACCAGCACATCCGGCGCCACCACGTTGCCGCGGCTCTTGGACATTTTGCTGTGGTCCTCGGCCAGCACCATGCCCTGGTTGCGCAGCTGCATCATCGGCTCGTTACCCTCCGTGATGCCCATGTCGCGCAGCGCCTTGTGGAAGAAGCGCGTGTACAGCAGGTGCATGGTCGCATGTTCGATGCCGCCCGTATAGGTATCCACCGGCATCCAGTAATTGTATTCGGCCTCGTCGAACGGACCCTTGTCATAGTGCGGCGACAGGTAGCGCAGGTGGTACCACGAGGAGCACATGAATGTATCCATCGTGTCGGTCTCGCGCACGGCCGGCCCGCCGCAGACCGGACAGGTCGTGTTTTTCCAGGTGGGATGGAGCTTCAAGGGCGACTCGCCGGTCGGCTTCCACTCCACGTCGTCGGGCAGCAGCACGGGCAGTTGATCTTCAGGGACAGGGTTCCAGCCGTGGATCTCGCAATGGACCATGGGGATCGGCGCGCCCCAGTAGCGCTGGCGTGAGATCAGCCAGTCGCGATAGCGATAATTGACAGAGCGCTTCCCAATCCCTTTTTCCTCCAGCCACTCGACCACAGCCTTGATGGCCGGGTTCTTCATCCCTTTATCGCTGGTGGCGGGTGTGCCGTTGAACGGTCCACTGTTAATCATGACACCTTCGTGCTCATGGGCGGCTTGCATGGTCTCACCGTTCAATTCGGCGCCCTCCGGCTGGATGACCGGGATAACAGGCAGTCCATACTTGCGCGCAAAGGCAAAGTCGCGCTCGTCGTGCGCCGGGACCGCCATGATCGCGCCTGTGCCGTAGCTCATCAGCACATAATCCGCGATCCAGATCGGGATGCGCTCGTTATTGACGGGATTGATGGCGTACCCGCCGGTGAATACACCCGTCTTTTCCTTGTCGGTGGCTTCGCGCTCGATATCTGTCTGGCGTGCAGCCTGCAATTTATATTCATCGACGGCCGCTTTATGCTCAGGCGTGGTGACCTTTTCCACCAGCGGATGCTCGGGAGACATGACCATGAAAGTCGCACCCCACAACGTGTCGGGGCGGGTGGTGAAGATCTCGATCTCGTCACCCTGTTCGGTTTTGAAGATGACCGAGGCGCCTTCACTACGGCCGATCCAGTTGGTCTGCAGGGTCCTCACCGTCTGCGGCCATTCGATCTCGTCGAAGACCAGCAGCTCGTCGGCATACTTCGTGGCTTTGAAGAACCATTGTTCCAGTTCTTTTTTGATCACGGGTGTGCCGCAGCGCTCACAGACCCGCTCCTCGCCTTTGACCTGTTCGCGCGCCAGCGTGGTGTTGTCCTTGGGGCACCAATCCACCATTGCCTTCTTGCGATAGGCCAGTCCATGCTTGAACAGTTGGATGAAGAACCACTCGGTCCACTTGTAGTATTCCGGGTCCGACGACACTGCCTCGCGCTCCCAGTCGAACATGGCACCCATCGAGCGCATCTGTGTGCGCATGCGGTCGATGTTTTCGTAGGTCCACTTTTTGGGATGGATGTTGTGCTTGATCGCCGCACCTTCCGCCGGCAGACCGAACGCGTCAAAGCCCATCGGGAACAGGACGTTGTAACCCTGCATCCTCTTGAAGCGCGCCCGGGCATCCGGGGGGATCATCGAGAACCAGTGGCCGATGTGCAGGTCGCCGCTGGGATAGGGCAGCATGGTCAGGGCATAGTGCTTGGGCCGGCTCTCGTCGATCACCGAGCGGTATAGTTTGTCCGCCTCCCATTTCGCCTGCCACTTCTTTTCCATGACCCGCGGGTTATAGGAAATATCCCGGGAGGTTTGGTCTGTTTTTTCTACTGTTTGATTTTTATTCGTCGCTGTCATTCTTTCTCCATCTATATCCATTTCAGGGTTTTTGTTATTTGTTTCAATAGGTATGGGCAAGAAGGCAGGTCGGAAGAAGAGGGCCTTGTTTCCATAAGATATAGTTGATTCTGATT
>DATAKV010000314.1:0-2076 GCA_036261375.1 Anaerolineales bacterium | reverse complement strand
TTCTGGATACACCCTGAAAACTGTAAATCCGAACATAGGAATCTCCCTACTCACTACTGGCGGAGGCGTACATTCTAGGGCACAATAGGAGATATACTGGATCGAGTCATTTCGTATGAATTCATAATCTTTTTTCATTTTTTAGAGAGTAAAATCGCATTTATGGCTGATTGGATCGGAAGAACGCTGGGCAGGGTGCAAATCGAATCGCTGATCGCGCGCGGGGGCATGGCAGAAGTGTATTTGGGCACACATACCACATTGCATCGTCAAGTTGCGGTCAAAATCCTCCGTAACCTGCTGGACGATGATCCGCGCCCCCTTGAACGGTTCGAGCTGGAGGCGCGTGCCGTCGCCCAACTGCGCCACCCGAATATCGTCCAGGTGTTCGATTTCGACACCATCGACGGTCAGCCGTACATTGTGATGGAGTACATCCGGGGGCCCTCGTTATCCAAATACCTGTCCACCTTACATGCCCGAAACAGCCGGCTGGAACTGCCCCACATCAGCCGGTTGTTGACCGGCGTTGCAAATGCCCTGCAGTACGCGCACGAGAGCAATGTCATTCACCGCGATGTCAAACCCGGCAACATCCTGCTCACGTCCCGCGCAGTTCAGATCATGCCGGGAGAAACAATCCCATTGGACTTCGAACCGGTCCTCACCGACTTCGGACTGGTGCGCATCCTGAACTCCAGCCGCCAGACCACCCTCGGGCAAACAGCTGGAACCCCTGCGTATATGAGCCCGGAGCAAGCCATGGGGCTGACGACCGATGGGCGGACGGACATTTATTCCCTGGGAATCGTGTTGTATGAGCTGCTGAGTGGAAGTGTCCCCTTCGATGGGGAAACGACCATGAGCGTTCTGCTCAAGCATCTCAATCAGGCGCCCCCGCCAATCCCCAACTTGAATCCTCACCTGCAAGACGTGCTCGACCGCGCTCTCGCCAAGACAGCGGATGATCGCTTTGACGAGCCGAAGGAATTTGCAGCCGCATTCGACGCCGCCATGAAAGACACCGCGGATGCTAATACAATGCCGGCTGTCACCCGCGTTTCCACGTCTCTAAAAGCGGAAAAGCCTGTTCCGCAAGTAACTCCGATTGTGCCAGCAAAACGGCGGAATTTCTGGGTACCGGCAATTCTGGCGGGAGTCCTGATCGCCTTCCTGAGCGCAGCTGTCTTTTTCAATGGCATCTTTCCCATGGCAGCCGCGACAGGAACGCCTACCGTACCGCTGCCCAGCGAAACCGCTACATTGTTTGCGGCCGTCTCGCTGGGTCCGACCGGCGTTCTCCAGCTTCGCGATGCGAGCGCTGTCCTGGACCAGGCAACGTTGCTTGCACAAGCCATGCCAGCACCGCCAGCGGGCAGCCAGTATGAGGTCTGGCTGGTGAACGGCAGCGAACGGATTGCGCTTGGGGTCCTTTCTGTGGATGGAGAGGGCAGAGGCAAATTGATCTATAAGGATAGCCAGCGTAAGAATCTGCTGGCCACGTACAATGGTGTCGAGGTCACAATCAATGCGGGCGAGGCTGCCGACGCAAGTGGTTCTGACCGGGTTGCCTATTTCTATGCCCTGCCAGATGCTGGGCTCGCCTACCTGCGCGGGCTGATGGTTTCCTCTGCCACTACCCCCGAACAGGTTAGCTTGATCCATGGGCTGGCGGAGAGTGCCATGCTGATGGAACAGTCTGCGCGGGACATGCTCAGCAGTTTTGAAAACGGTGATGATGCCCGCACGAAGGAGAATGCCGAAGCTATCCTGAACATTCTTGCAGGCGAGCATAAAGATTGGAATGCCGATCAGAAGATCACCGATCCCGGTGATGGTTACGGTCTTTTGCTCAACGGGGATCAGTTGGGATATATCCAGGCAGTCTATTCTCATGCCGACTACGCGGTCAATGCATCGGGTGCTTCGAGAAACATCATCGTAAACGGAGAGAGCGTAAAGGTCTGCACGGAGAACCTGGCGCGCTGGGCACCAGAACTGCGCGGTCAGCTTCTGGCGATCCTGAACGCGGAGTCGCTCGCCGATATGGACACAGCCGTCCAGCGCTCAGCGGTG
>DATAKV010000302.1:0-2514 GCA_036261375.1 Anaerolineales bacterium | reverse complement strand
GAGGTCTACGTCTGTCTCAGGTCATTGCCTGGCTGGTCCTGGCCGCAGCTCTCTTCGCCTGCGAAAGGATACGAGCATCAAAGGGGCGAAAACCCGCTGCGGAAGGCAGCTCTGATTAAATCGAATCCGCCGCTTTCTTTGAAAGCGGCGGATGTTTTATGTGAATATTGATCTCTAGTTTCGCATCGCGATCGGCTTCAAATATGAATCCAGCAGTGCATCCATTTGCTCGAACGACTCGCAGACGAAGAAGATCGGGTTGAAGGCATAAACGGTCTTCGGGATGTGGGCGATCGTTGCCACATCGAACGGTGCCAGGATGACTTCTCCGCCAAAATAGCCCTCGCGGCTGATCCCCAGCGTTTCATATAGCGAATGGACAACGTTCCAGCCTTCGTCCTGGGAGGACATCTGGCCCCGGCGATGCAGGTCGTTCACGCCGTCGATGATGCGATACAGGTCCGTCTTATGTGACTCGAACTGCCCGGTCAGCTGCTCGAATACGTTGCCTGTGAAGTCCACGACCGTGTCGCGGGAGATCCGGTAGAACTCCATGATGGCGTTTGCCAGCTCGGCACGGCCAGAAATGATCCCTGCGCCGAAGACTTTGAAGCGGTTGTTTTCGACCACCAACCCAAACTCGGTGCTGTACCAGGCCAGGCGTTTAATGACTTCCCTTTCGTCCGGAGTGGCCTTCATGTAGGCCGGAGCAAATTTATCCTCGATACGGGCATAGAATTCCAGGGTCAGGTACGGCAGGTGGCCGAAAATGTCATGGAACATGTCCGGCTCGGGTGTGAACTCCATCTGGTCACGCGTCCGCAGGTAATCGGTGATCAGGAAGATGCGCTGGGAAAACTTCTTATACCAGTCGTCGGCCAGGGTATAGCGGACCACCGTTCTCTCGATATGCCAGCCGGTGCGCGGTGTGATGCGCTCGTTGAGATGCACAACTGTGGGGATGCGATGTGGATCCAGATCCAGGAGGGCCAGGCCGTTCTTGAACTCCTGGCAGATATGCTCCAGCAGGTACGGCTGGTGGATTCCTGCATACAGGTCGGCCCAGATCGCATGCTGGTCTTCGGAAAATACAATCTCCTGGTTTTCGGTTGAGTATTCCTGTGAGGGGTCAATATGCTGTTCGGCGATATCGCCGGTATAGGTTGGCGGGTTCTGATTCGTGGTCATCATTCAGCCCTTTCTCCTTTTATGGATAGAAACACGGAACCTCGATGAACTTTTTAACGAACGTAAATTCATATTATCACTGTCAAAAATTCAAGTCAAGAATGCGACAACTATACTCTCCTATATCCTGCATTGCATCCCCCAAACCGGGGATGATACAATCGCAAGGGCATGAGTGATTCACTGGAAGGAAAAACGGTCTTGATCACAGGCGCAGCGCGCCGTCTGGGACGGTCCTTCGCCCTGGCCTGCGCGCGTGCCGGAGCGGACGTGATCATCCACCACGGCCATTCGGACAAGGAGGCGGACGAGGTCCAGGCGGAAATCGAAAAAATGGGACGCAGAGCATGGATTTTCCGGGCAGATCTGTCCGAATCATCCCAGGCCGAAACCTTGATTCCGTCTGTCAGCCAGTCCACTCCTCTGCACGCTCTGGTCAACAGCGCGGCGATCTTCGAGTCCCTCTCTCTGGAGGCCACCTCCCGGGACGAGTGGCAGAGACACCTGCAGATCAACCTGACCGCTCCGTTTTTGCTCAGCCAGGCCTTTGCCCGTCAGGCCCTGCCTGGCGCCCGTATCGTCAACATCCTGGATTGGCGTGCCCTGCGCCCCGGTGCCGATCATTTTCCCTACACGATCAGCAAAGCCGCCCTTGCCGCGCTGACCCGCTCCCTGGCGGTTGCCCTGGCTCCCAATATCACCGTCAACGGGCTTGCCCTCGGCGCCATCCTGCCCCCTGCCGATGGGAACAAAAATCCTGAGATCCTCAAGAATATTCCTCTCAAGCGCTGGGCGAATGAAGGCGAAGTCGAGCAGGCGCTGTTGTTTCTTCTCACCTGCCCAACGTATATCACCGGCGAAATCCTGCACGTGGACGGCGGCAGGCACTTGATCTGAGTCGCATGCCTGCTCTTTTTACCTGCCTGGGCTGCTCGCCAGGTTATTACTTCAACAGCCTCTGGACCCCAACTCATCCCCTTTCCAGACCCATTACCTCAGTTTGACTACGCGCAAACAAAGGACCTTCTTATGGACAAAGTGATCATCAAAAACCTGCTCGCCCGCGGCATCATCGGCGTCAATGACTGGGAGCGCAAACGCGCCCAGAACATCTTGATCAACATCACCCTCTTTACCGACACCCGCCGAGCCGCCGAAACGGACAATCTCGAAGATTGCGTGAACTACAGCACGATGAGCAAGAAGCTGCTTGCCCATGCCGAAACGGTCAACCGACTTACCGTGGAAGCCCTGGCAAATGACCTGGCCCGCCTGTGTCTCGAGGAAAAAGGCGTCCAGAAAGTCATCGTTCGCGTGGAGAAGCCG
>DATAKV010000283.1:0-2325 GCA_036261375.1 Anaerolineales bacterium | reverse complement strand
CAGCGAAACCAGGAGCACGCGAGTCCCCACTCCCAGATCCACGATCTGCCGGGCCGCTTTCAATCCATCCAGCACCGGCATGCGCACATCCATCACAAGCACATCAGGCTGTAAGAGCTTCACGGCATCCACCGCCTCCTGCCCATCGACTGCCTCACCGACCAGGTCGATCTCCGGAGACAATCTCAGAAGGAGCCGAAGCACCAGGAGGACTTCGGGATGATCATCCGCTATGACCACGCGTATCATGCGCAGAGAACCCGCCCTTTCTGCTGCCTGCAAGCCAGGAAGGATGATCTGACCTTGATGGTGGCGCTCCCCCTTACGACAATTTCCATTCGTCTAGTCCCACCGTTACAGAACGTATTTACTCCGGAATATTATTAAAAATCTCTCGAACGTTAGGCGATAGGTAGCGCTCGCCGCGATGCACGCTGCGGATCGCCGCCACCAGAAACTTATCGATCTCATCTTTTTCCATAAAGCCATTGATACCATGATGCAGGGAATGCCGGATCAATTCCGGGTCGGGGCTCAACGAAATCGCCAGGAGGGCGGCCGCGCTCCCGCGCGCCCGGAAGACCTCTGCGGCGTGAGCGCTGTTCATTGGAGGCAAATAATCGTTCATGATGATTACATCTGGCTGGAGCACGAGCGCCTTTTCCAGGGCATCATCGAGCTCCAGCGCTTCTCCCACCACATCCATATCGGCTGCGCGCTGGAGATAAAGACGGATGACCTCGCGCAGGGACTTGAAGTCGTCGGCAATCAGGATGCGAATTTTCCGGGTCTCTGTCACAGATGTATTTTAGCAGAGTTTAATGGCTATGATACAATGCTTTTACATCCTTTTCTTCAGGCCGGCTCCCTAATCTCATGAGTGGATTTACAACCGAGATCTTCATCCTGATCGTGCTCTTTCTGGTGAACGGGCTTTTTTCGTTAGCGGAAATGGCCGTCGTTTCGGCGCGCAAGGTCAGGCTGCAGCAACGGGCGGAGGAAGGTAGCCGGGGGGCCAAGATCGCGCTCAACCTTGCCCTCCAGCCCACCCGCTTTCTTTCCACGGTCCAGATCGGCATCACCCTGATCGGCATTCTGAGCGGCGCCTTCGGCGGCGCTACCATCGCCGAATCGCTGACCGCTTATTTTGCCCAATTCCCTGCCGTGCAGCCCTACAGTGAAGCCGTCGCCGTGGGGATCGTGGTGACGGCCATCACGTATTTCTCACTTGTGATCGGCGAGCTGGTGCCCAAGCGCCTGGCGCTGAGCAACCCGGAGAGAATTGCGATGGCCGTTGCGCCGCTCATGCAGTTCGTCTCCTCGGCCACCAAACCATTTGTCAGCTTTTTGAGCGCTTCCACGGAGTTGCTCGTGCGGCTGCTGGGGATCAAGCCGGCCAGCGAGCCGGCCATCACCGAGGAGGAAGTTAAGATCCTGATCGAGCAGGGGCGCGCATCGGGCGTCTTCGAGGATGTGGAACAGGAGATCGTCGAGCGCGTCTTCCGCCTGAGCGACCGGACCGTCAATTCCCTGATGACCCATCGCTCGGAGATCGTCTGGCTGGATATCGAAGACCCACTGGAAGAGAACATCCAGAAGATCCTCGACTCCGGGCACACCAACTTTGTGGTCTGCAAGGGCGGCTTTGACCACGTGACCGGCATCCTGCGGGCGAAGGACCTGCTGCGCGAGTTTGCGGCGGGGCGCCCGGTCGGCATCCCGGATTCCTTACCCATGCCGCCCTTTGTGCCGGAAGGCATGGGCGCGCTGGAAGTGGTGGCGCGCCTGCGGCATGACAAGTCCCCCGTGGCGCTGATCGTGGACGAATACGGGACCATCGACGGGATGGTGACGCTGACGGATGTGCTGGAGGCGATCGTCGGCGATATCCCTGCGCTGGACGAGAAGGGAGAGCCGGCTGCCACGCGTCGGGACGATGGCTCCTGGCTGCTGGACGGTATGATGCCGGTGGACGAATTGCAGATGCTCCTGGACCTGGACGACCTGCCCGAGGAGTCCGGCGATTACGATACCGTGGGCGGGTTGTTCATGGCGCAAATGGGGAGAGTCCCGGCGGTGGGGGACAAGTTCGAGTGGAAAGAGATGCGCTTCGAGGTGGTGGATATGGACGGGCACCGAGTGGACAAGGTGCTGGTGATGCCGCTGAAACCAGCCCGCTGAGCTCTAGTGCAAGGATAGACACATGCGTAAATGGGAGTATTTGCAGATCAACGTGGAGCTTGCCAGGAATAAGCTGGCTGTCTCGGCGAATGGGGAACCCGTGCTCGACATACAAGGCACCAGCGTAGAGAAAGAATTAGCTCA
>DATAKV010000278.1:0-2554 GCA_036261375.1 Anaerolineales bacterium | reverse complement strand
ACGGCGGCTGACGGCGAGGTTTCTTTGTCACGCTGCTCAGGCTGAACCTCCTGTACAGCAGCCGTTCCACGTTCTCTCCGGCCCATCCGGAAGGAGCGGCCCGCCAGTACGATCCTAGCCAGGAGCCGGCTTCCCAGATCTTTCCAGCGTTGCCCGGCAGAATTGGGATATGTTTCGGAGGCTTGCACCAAGTGGACAGGGTCGCCGGATGCCGGCACCCGCTCGCGTGCAAATCCGGAGGGATCGAACGTTTTTCCCCATTCTTGCAGCCAGTCCAGGGTGCGGGCGAGTACATTGTCGATCGGCTGAACTGCAGGCCCTGTAGATGAACTGCCGGGACGAACGGGCGGATCTTGAAAAAATGTCTGCCGGAGGATATCGATAAAATCGGCCAAAACCCATTCATTCTGTTCACTTAAAGCGGCCTGCAGATCCACCAGGTACCTGGCTGCCTGTTCATGTTTTCCCTGTTGGACGGAAAGAGCGCAGCCTCCCCACAAGGCCCAGAGAGTTTCACGGGTGAGATGGCTGCGCTGGCACAGGTCGATGGCTTCCTGGATGACGCGCAGAGCATCGAAGTGCTGTCCGGCCCGTTGCAGATAGACGGCGCAGATCAACAACACCTGGCAGGCCGTCCCCGGATCCTCCAGCTGGTAGGCGGTCTGGAGGAGGCTGCGAATGAGATCCTGGCTGAGCGCATCTTCGATACGCCCAAAGCGCAACCAGACGGGATGTGTAAAGGCTTTTGGGTTCAGTGTGGATGTTGCATAGGCGAAGAGGGAGCTTTGGCCGGGAAGGGATGTCACTTGTCCGCCCCATGGTAAGCACGGACCGCTTGTCTTTCTAACTGCCCGGCCAGACCCGGCTTTGTTCGGCCGGCAGCCTGGCGCCTGTCTCGACGGATGGCATATCGGGCCCGCTGTGCGCAAGCCCGTTTGATGATTTCCTCATGGCTCTTCGGAACCGATAATACCGCCATGTTCTTCTCCCGGCATACAGTAGGAAAAGATATTCACACCCATAGCGACATGGCTGCTCTGGTTAAGTGTTGAGTTGAGTATCGGCCTGGTGAGTAGGTTTTGTATGGATCTGGCGTGGATGACCTCCCTCTGGACGTGCGCTTGTCTCGATTACATCAGGGCTACTATACAGCAATCAGAAGGGGATTACAAGGGCCCCTGCGCCCGACACACAGAAGTCTCATATTCCTGGGCCCGGGATCAGAGCGAATCTTCCAGCCTGTGCTTCAGCCGCTTCATGGCCCTTTCCATCGACGGACGGCCGACAAGTGGATAGATCGCGGCCCTGAACAGGACGGCCATCCATGAGCCCATCGACAGAGACATCACCCGCCGGACAAGCACGCCCTCTCCCTGTTGGTGGAAGGTAAATTCATGGGTGACCCGGCCGAAATCCGGGTCGCGAGCGACGAAGGTAAAGCAGCGCGGTGGATCATATTCACTGACGCGCACCGTGTTCGGCCGAGCCCGCTGGACAGCCACCTGGCCGCGCGAAATGTATTCCTTGCCCACTGCCACCGGTCCCGGTGTGAGCGATTCGATCGTAAGCTCCCCGCCGCTCCACTCGGGATGCCGGGTCAGGTCCGACACATAGTCGAAGACCTTCTCACGCGGCGCACGGACAAACACCTCGTGAGAACGGGTGACTATGACCATACTCAGACTCCTTTCCATCGGCTGAGATGTACCGTACGCTCAGGATAAGAATACAGGAAAATCCCCCGGCCTGCAAGTTCGGTAGAGGAAAACCCACTGCGGGTGAAACTCAATCCCCCGGCCAGCCACTGCCTTCCAGGGTCATGAAGCGGATGCCGTTCTTCGTGCTGTTCTTGACCCCGTACATGAGCTCGTCTGCCAGATTGATCAATTGCTCCGCGGCGTGCGGCGGGGTGACACAGGTGACCACTCCTATGCTGAATGTGACCGGGAAACTACGCTCGCGCATTGCCTCCTCCAGCGCAGCACGGACCTTGATAAGCACCACCTCTGCATCGGCCTGGCGGGTGGAGGGCAGGAGCAGGGCAAACTCGTCACCGCCCAGCCTCGCCACGAAATCGGTCTTGCGCAGGCTGGCCCGCAGCACCTCCGTGACATAGCGGAGAACACTGTCGCCAACCCTGTGACCGAAGAGATCATTCACACGCTTAAAATCATCCAGGTCGATGTACACGACCGTGAACGGGTGCGGCTGGCGGCGGATACGGTCGATCTCCATTTGCAGCAGTTCGTAGAAGAAGCGGGCATTATAGGCGCCGCTGACAAAATCGGTCCGCGCAACCTGTCTCTCTTCCCTGTGGGACTGGTAGAGTTCCGCCACCAGATAGGAGAAAAAACTAAAGAACACAGCGCGGATGGCTGTGTTCCAGAAATAGATGCCCGGGTGGCTGTAGCTCTGTCCCGCGGCGATCTCAGCGGCCAGCAGGATCAGCGCACTCAAGATTGACGCGTATAAACCGGCCACCTCGCTTATGGCCAGGGTCACCAGCAGGATCGGGATCAGATAAAACAGGCTGAAGACGATCTCATTGCCGGTC
>DATAKV010000267.1:0-6895 GCA_036261375.1 Anaerolineales bacterium | reverse complement strand
ATAGGATCTGCCCGGTTCGCTTCCAATCAGTTCCATGATATCGATCTCTCCTCCAGCCGCACCGCTTCCATAGCGGGCCCGGGATGGCAGCAGCCAGAACGCAGGCCAGATGCCCTGGGTATTAGGCAGCTTTGCACGGATCTCGAATCGACCGTACGTCCAGTCGCCTTTGTACAGGGTATTCAGCCGTGCCGACGTGTAGTCGCGTCCCAGCAGGTATTCCTGTTTGGCGCGGATGACGAGCATCCCATCCTCAATGTATGAGTTCTCGATCGAATCGGTATAGTGCTGCAGCTCGCCGTTGCCCCAGCCAGCGCCGCCCTGCTGGTGATTCCATTTTGCCGGGTCGGGCGGCGAGCCATCCGGCTGGTCGAATTCATCTGCCCAGACCAGGTCCCAGGCCTCAGGATCCGGGGTGGATGTGGGTGGAATGACGATAGGAGCCAGGTGAGTCTGAGTTGGCAGGGGAGCACTTGTCGATGTGCAGGCGGCGAGAAAGAGAATGAGAAGCAGGGACAGGGGGTTGCTGTGTTTCATGGATGTCTCATGTAGGTCTACTGACCTGTAAAACAGATATAGCTATGGATCATCCATCCTGGATCGCGTTCAGAGTGGATTTGGATGTCGATGCACGGCCGAGCAGGAAAAGTCCCAGGGTGCTGGTCAGGCCGATGACCAGGCCCCCGATCCAGATCGCCTGGGGCGCGATGTTGTCATTCAGGAAACCGCCGATCAGTGGCGCAAGTGTTCGGGCGAGGCCCCATCCCAGCCAGTGAATGGACATATAACGGCCGCGCAGGTCGGCTGGCGCGAGATCCGCTACATATTTGCTGGCTGTAGGGACCAGGGTCAGTTCGCCGAAGGTCAGGATCACCATGCTCAGCCAGAATCCCCAGAAACCGGTCATGAGCGCCACACTTCCGACGCCCAGCGCGTAGATCAGCATAGCCGTACCCAGCACCGGGAGTGTGGAGTGTCGTCTTGTGATGCGGGTGACCGAATATTGGACGAACACGCACATCAGCGCATTCGTCGTCGGGATCCAGCCATATAGTGATTCGGGGATGCCGTAATTTGTCTTGGCGTAGACCGGCATGAGGATCCATAACATGGTCGGCGCGATCAGGCCCAGGCTGACCATCGCAACGAAAGCAATATAACTCTTATCCTTGAATACACGGCCGTAGCCTTCCGCTGTGGGTGAGGCGGGAATACTGCTGTTTTTGCCGGATTTATCCAGGGTTTCGCGTGCAAGAAAGAAGAGTAGAACGCTGTAGCTCAGGAAACCTGTCCCGGCCGCGTAAAAGGCCAGGTCATAGGAGCGCGTGGCCAGGAAGCCGCCGATGGCTGGTCCCAGCGCAAAGGCGGCATTGTTGGCGATGCGGTTGATGGCGTAGGCGTCGGTCCGCTTCTCGGACGGGACCATATCGGCCAGCATCGCATCTGCGCCGACCTGGTACAGCGGGTTCGACAAACCGATCATGATCATCAGCCCGACAAACTGGGGATACGTTTCGGCGCGCATCAGCAGGAAGTACGTGAGACCGGTCATGGTCAGGCTGAAATTCATCACCACCTTGCGGCCGATCTTGTCGGCCAGGGTTCCTGCTATGAGCGAAGAGAGCAGGCCGGTTCCGGCATTAATGGAGATCAGGGCAGCAACGGTGCTGAGAGGCAGGTCCAGTTTTCCACTGGCATAGATCATCAGGAATGGCCAGATCATGCTGCCACCTGCCGTGGCAAGCACGATACCGGTGATCATCAGCCAGTACTGGCGCGGATATTGGTGATAGAGGTTTCGAAGAGACTGGATTGGATTCATAACTGGGCGAGTCTATCATGAATGACATGTCCCAAACAGCTGCAGGGAGGTCAGCTCATTTGAATACGTTGACCCAGTAGTAAGGCTGGATCTCCCGAAGTGTTTTTGTCATCCAGTGAGTAGGATCGGCCGGGTCCGGCACAGCGACTTCGACCTGGCCTCCCCAGTGGAAGAGGCGTTCCTGGCAGATGCCGCACGGAGTCAGGATGACGATCGGATGCGTCCTTGACAGGCGTGAGACACACACGGAAGCTGTGACCTTTTGATTACGCTTCTCTGCCTCGCAGATTGCACCGGTCTCGGCACACAGGCCTCCGCCGCCCCATTCGGGCTGGAAGAATACGCCGGTCAGGATCCTTCCATCTTCGGTATACATGGCAGCCGCGATTCCTTCCATGGCCGGAAAACGCCGGTTGAGCAGTTCAACTGCCGCGTCCACAAGTGTTTGATCGAGATGCATCTTTGAATCTCCTCCTGTTTATGGATTATGGCTTGAGCTCACTGGCAAGCAGGCTCTTCATATACACATTTTGTTCCCAGACATCGCCGACCGGCTGGTTGGTAAAAGGCGCGGTGTGCATATATGCCGGCGGACCAAACTCGGGAGTGATGTACAGGGTATTCGTGCCGTTGCTTTTTTGCTGATCGATGACCTCCTGCCAAAGCGCCAGGTGCCTTGTCACCGCATGCGACCATTCGGGGGCACGCGGGTCGGGAATCTGGGGCCCCTCTGCATAGCCCACGCGGGCGTGTATGTAATCCGCCCGGGAAATGGCGAGCTCCAGATTTGCGCGCTGATCGGCAAGATCCGACTCATGGACCACCATCCAGTGGGAGAAGTCGGCGGTCAGCCGCATCGCAGGGACGGCTTCCAGATATTTGCGCGTCTCAATGACGGAGTAAGTGGGTCGACCGCGATGGGTCTCGACCAGCATTTGAATCCCTGAGCTCCGGCTCAGCTCTGCAATACGCTCGAAGATCTCCACATTTTCATCAAAGGAAAAAATATCCCGCCCGGCATGGGTGTTGATGAATACAACATTGCACTGCGCGGCAAACTCGAACTGGGACTCCAGGCTTTGGATGTGCTTCTTGTACGATTGTCCCTGAGTCAGGATCTGTCCGATCAGGCGCACCCCATAGGCTTCATGTAGGCGGTTGATCCCCGCCGGTGATTCCTTCAGAGAACCCAGATAGATCTCTGCGGCTTCGAACCCGCTCTCTGCAGCCCGCTGGAGGAAACGTTCCAGCGGATCGTCCCACATTTCCCACTTGGATTTGCCAAAGATGAGTTTCACCCTGCACCTCCCGTCATTTAGAGTAGAGCCGTCTGCGGCACGAAACGATCACCGTATCTGGCGCAGACTGCGGAATGTGATCGAATAGCGGAGCGACTCAACGGCCGGAATGCTGTGCTCCCACTCGGTGCGCGCCGAGCCGCGCAGCAGGTAAGCCGAGCGCGGCTCCACGATTTGCGAGTAGCGTTCCCACGTGGCACCGGTCTTCCGGCGTAGACGAAAGACGCAGGCGGAGAGCAGAGAAATCCCGACCACATCGTCGAACACCCCTTTATCGCGATGCCAGCCGATCGTGGTCCCGCTGCTGTACTCGGTAACAAGCGCGTGAGGCAGGTCTTCCGGTGTGAGACTGGCAAAAGCAGCCGCACACTCACGTACTTGCTGGAGAAAGGGCGGAATCTCATCTATCGGTCGCAGGGTGCGATCCTCGAAATCGTAATGCCAGCCATACGAGAGGACCCTCCGCTTGCCAGTATAGCCGTGAAATTCGAATTCCTTTAGGGGGAGCTCCTGGATGTGCTTGACAAGATCGTGCTCCTCCTCGATCGGCAGAATGTCCGTTTGATAGCGGAATCCTTCGGGCGGGGGAATCTCGGCTTTCCTTCTCATACTCCTGCTTTTACCTCTTGAAATTCAAACCCCACTGCACCAGCGCAGACAGTTGCGGACCAGCGTCTGAAAGGAAGGTTGCAGCCAGACCTCCAGGTTGTGACCTGGCGTCAGCACGGCGACGCGCCCATTGCCTTCCACCCGCCGCCAGCCGCCGGGCTGTTCGCCATGCTCTGAAGTCGTGGTCACAAACACGTCCACGAAAGGATCGTTCATTTCCATAAAGTAATGCTCATCTCTTACCGTAAAAGCACTGCTCCCGGCAGAGAGCTGATGGCCTGGCAGAGGAGTTACAGTGACCGGACATTGGTCCGGATGATGGTGAAATACACCCCCTAACAAACTGCGGAGCACAGGCATCTGCTCGTACTCGGCCGTGCCGGAATGAATGGCCAGCAGTCCATGTCCCTGGCGCACATATTCGGCAAAGGCTGCCTCGACCGGCGCGGTCATCCAGGCGGACCGGTCGGTGGCCGATACATTATTGGACTTGCTCAGGATCACGGCGGGATAGCGCTGCATGCCTTCCAATGACCAATTCCCGGCGTTTTCGAGCCAGTCAAACGTAACCTCCGCGCCGCTCAATGGCTCCAGACCTTCCCGAGGAACCCGGGCCGGATGCCAGTAATCACCGCATAGAACAAGGATCTTCATTCACAACGCTCTGTGACGAATCATATCATGTCTCTGCCAGATACCGTTAAGCATGGCAGAAAGGCTCTTGGTTCCAACTCATTATGGCTGAAATGCCTGAAGTCGAAACGCTCGTTCGTGACATGCGAGAGGCTGTGGTCGGGCGGACCCTGCTACGGACGGAAGTCCTTCTTCCCGCGGCGGTCCGCTACCCGGCGGTGGATGAATTCACTACACTGCTCACCGACCGCCTTGTTCTGGACAGCCAGCGGCGGGCAAAATACATCCTGCTCTCCCTTTCGGGAGATCTTGTCCTGGCCATTCACCTGGCGCTGTGGGGCACGGTAGCGCTTGTGCCGGATGATCAGCCGCGTCTGCCGGAAACCCTGATCGTCTGGCATCTCGACCGGGAGGAGGATCTGCGCTTCACCGACAAGCTCGGTTATGCCAGGGCCGCAGCCGGGCCGCCAGATATCCTGGCAAACCAGCTGGACCTGGACTCCCTGGGTCCCGAAGCGCTGGATCCCAGCTTCGATGTGGATGTGCTCGCTCGCCAGCTTGCCCGACGTCGTGGGGTACTGAAGAGTATATTGTTGAACCAGCGCGTGATCGCCGGACTGGGAAACCGGGATGCAGACGAAAGCCTGTGGCTGGCCGGCATTGATCCCCGCCGCTCCGCAGCCACGCTGACATCCGATGAGTTTGCCCGACTGCATTCTGCCATTAAGAATGTTTTACACGAAGGGATATCCCTGCGCGGCACACAGCGCGACCTGTTCGGACGCAAGGGAGAAGCCATCCACCGCCGCAATATCTTCGAACGGACCGGGGAACCCTGTCCACGCTGCGGGACACCCATCGTTTATATACGGATCGGTGGACGGAATACCCACTACTGCCCCAACTGCCAGCATTGATTAGAATAAAAATATCAGGTGGGCATTCGCTCGACGCACGCCCTCACCGCGGCTACAGGAGGTGCCACCCGGCTCAGGAACTCTGCCGGACGCAGGTCGAGTATCTTCCATCCCTTTTCCGATGTAAAGCGAGCTCGCAATTCCTGCTCGCTGACTCCTCTGGGTAGATTGGGTAACGAAAAATCGATGGCGAATGCCAGCAGGTAGTACCGCCCTCCTGGAAGCAGCGACTTGGCGACATCGTCAAGGAAGCGTTGGCCCTGGTCCGGGTCGAAAAGGTGATAGAACCCCGAGTCTACAACCGAGCCAAACTGCCTCCCGAGGAGCGAGGGTTGCAATGCGTCCGCAATCTGAAAATCCAATAAACGAGTCAGCTCTGCCGGCAGGCGGGCGGCCTTCTGCTGCGCTTGCGTAATAGCTGTCTCCACAAAATCTACACCGGTGACACGGTGACCGAGCCGGGCCAGGTGAATAGCCAGGTCGCCGGAGCCGCAGCCCACATCCAGGATTGGATCAGCGGGTGGGAATTCCGAGAACAGCGTAGATAAAGCAGGCTGAGGCCCACCGATATCCCAGGGGGGAACATCGCTATACACAAACTCAAAGAACTCGCGTGGATCAGAACCAAATCGACTCATAAAGTCCTTCCGATGAGACCAACCATTTATCGAATCAGCCGCCCGATTTCATCCAGCCGCGGAAGAGCTTCTTCGCGGCTTTGTCCAAAAATCGTCAGAATAATTCGTTCGACTCCGGCCACTTCCATCTCTGCAAGCACCCTTTCCTGAGGAAGGTCTCCCTCGAACAGGGAGACCTCCAGAGAGTGTGGATCACGCCCGATTTCTTGGGCTCGTCTTCGTCAATTGTCGATCGATGTTCTTGCCTTTGACCATTCGAGCATCCAGGGAGCCCAGCCGTCACAAAGCTCTGCGGCGTACGCAAGGGCCTTTTCGCCAGAGCCACCCATGATGATGGGTGGACGAGGCTTCTGGTAGGGTTTTGGAAAGGCCTTCATTTTGTCAAAGCTGAGAAATCGACCATGGAATTCAGATTCGTCTTTTGTCCAGATCTCCTGGATTGCTTGAAGCTGTTCTCTGAGCAGCTGAAACCGCGTCCGGTACTCCACGCCATGGTCGGACATTTCGGATTCGAGCCAGCCGGCTCCGACGCCAAAAATGAATCGTCCTTTGGAAACGTGATCGATCGTGGCCGCTTCTTTCGCCAGGAAGATAGAGTCTCGTTCGATCACGAGGGCGACACCGCTCGCAACGCGGATGGTTTTGGTGGCTGCTGCAGCAAGGGTCATGGCAACAAAGATATCGTACGTCTGCCAGTAATAGTCGGGCAAACGGAACGTCCCATCAGGGGCGTTCAGGAAGGGTAAAGGAATATGTGAATGCTCCGAAAACCAGACGGAATCCAGGCCGCGATCCTCGGCGGCTCGGGCGAGCTCATCCGGTTGAATGGAGGTCTCTGTTGGAAAAACGTGAACACCAAATTTCATTTTGCCCTTCTGTCATCGATCTTATTTGATCACCACTGTCGAAAAGTACGCATCTGTACCGGCTCCGATCCACAGGGCGATCTGCCCCCGGGTTGCGCCGAGTTTCAGGTCG
>DATAKV010000263.1:0-2545 GCA_036261375.1 Anaerolineales bacterium | reverse complement strand
ACATATCAACTATTCGTTTCTCACACCCAATGCAGATGGCACATTCAATCCCATCGTCAACGGCTGGAAGCTGAAGAAGATCGTCGAGACAGGCGATGCAAAGAACGTACAGGTACTGATCTCGGTCGGCGGCTGGGGCTGGGATGCGCAGTTCGAGGAGCTGGCCGCAGACCCGGAGACGCGAGCCGTCTTCGTCCAAAACCTGACGGCTTTTGTGGAGGAGTACCAGCTTGATGGCGTAGATATGGATTGGGAATATCCCGATCCCGGTCCGTCTTCGCAAAATTTCCTCGCTCTTATAGCTGAGCTGCGGGCTGCCATGCCAGACAAGCTCCTGACCACGGCGGTCGTGGCCTATGGTGATGAATACGGGCTGGGTGTGCCGGCCGAGACCTTCGAGCTGTTCGACTTCATCAACATCATGACGTACGCCGGCAGCGATCACGGCACGATGGAACAGTTCCAAAAAGGCCTGGAATACTGGAGCGGCCGCGGCCTGCCCAAGGAAAAGATCGTGCTGGGCGTCCCTTTCTACAGCGAGCCCGGCGGCATCTCATTTGCAAAACTGACGAAAAACGACCCGGCCGCTGCACAGGTCGATGCATTCAAATACATCGGCGCGGTGCAGAACTATAACGGCATCCCGACCATCCAAACGAAGACAGAGATCGCCCTGCAGGAAGCAAGCGGCATCATGTTCTGGGCGCTCGATCATGACGCTCAGGGCGAGCTCTCCCTGGTCAAGGCGATCTACGAGACGGTATACAAACCGTAACTTTCATTCCACCGCTGCCGGGACGATGTAATCTTCGGTCTGGATCGCAGCCCTGACAGAGCAAGGGTGTATCGAATGCACCCTGGTGGATACAAAATTTTGGAGTTTTCTATGACAGATTTCACGCTCGGCGTTAACTACTGGCCGCGCCGCAAAGCCATGTACTGGTGGAGCAACTTCGGTGAAGGCGAAGTGTCCGATGAGTTTGCGGTGATCAGGGATATTGGGCTGAAGGTCGTCCGCCTGTTCCTGCTCTGGGACGACTTTCAGCCCGAGCCGGATTCGGTCTCGCATGCGGCAGTGGATAACCTTGTCAAAGTGGCCGATGCCGCCGAAAAGTACGGCCTCGGCCTGGATATCACCTTCTTCACCGGACACATGAGCGGACCCAACTGGAGCCCGCGCTGGCTTGTGGGCGGCGACCTGCCTCCGGCTGCTCATCAGCAGTGGCTGCGGGAAGTCGTCAGCGCCGGACAGAGGACCGACCGGGGCTACCGCAACATGTTCCACGACGAGGTGGCGATCGGCGCGGAAAAGCTTCTGTTGAAGACCGTTGTCGGCACACTCAAGGATCACCCAGCTGTCTGGTTGTGGAACCTGGGCAACGAGCCCGACCTGTTCGCCTGGCCCAACACCTCCGGCGAAGGCGCCGCCTGGGTCAGGGATATGGTCGGGTTGATCAAATCCATCGACCCGAACCACCCGGTGACGATCGGCCTGCACGGCGATGGCCTGCACCGTGACAACGGCCTGCGCATCGATAAGGTTTTTACCGAGACCGATATCGCTGTGATGCATTCCTATCCCATGTACACGCCCTGGTCACGCAAGCCGCTCGACCCGGATTTTGTCCCGTTTACCTGCGCGCTGACCGCGGCCTTAGCCGGCAAGCCCGTTTTGATGGAGGAATTTGGCGGCTGTACGGCCCTGCCCGGCGAGAAGACCTACAACATGAAATGGACCGAGACCAACGGCCGCGAGCGTGAGCAGTTTATGGCCAGCGAGGAGGACCTGGCCGAGTTCCTGAGCCTGACCCTCCCGAAACTGCATGACAGCGGCGCGACCGGTGCAATGGTCTGGTGCTTTGCCGACTATGCCTATGAGCTCTGGGACAGGCCCCCCTGCCAGAACCAGTGGCACGAGCGCTTCTTCGGCCTCGTCCGGCCGGATGGCTCGCTCAAGCCGCATGCGAAGGTTTTTCAGGATTTTGCGAAGACCCGGCCGCAAGTCAAGCCTATACCGGAGTATGCAAAGTTAACCGTCAACCCGGATGAATTTTACTCAGAGCCTCTTCCCCACCTGGTCCGCTTATACAAGCAGTATGTGGAAGGTGTAGAAGCCTATGAAGGAACGCGAGCCACAGCTCCCATGCCCGACAACCTGGAAATAAAGAACACAAATGAAACAGCTGATCATTAATTCCGACGACTACGGGCGTACGCCCGATATCTCACGCGGCATCCGCGAGGCCCACCTGCGCGGCGTGGTGACGTCCACGACCTGCATGATGAACATTCCCACAACGGCCAGCGATATTGCCACTGCCCTGCAGGAGACGCCGAACCTGGGAATGGGTGTACACCTGGTCCTGACAATGGGCAGGCCGGTCTCTGCAGCGGAGACGGTCCGGTCACTTGTAGATGAGAACGGGAACTTCTTCAAATATGATCCCCTGCGAAAGCGTCTCTCCGAGCTGGACATGGATGAGGTCAAGCGCGAATGGCGCGCCCAGATCGGACGGTTCATCCAGGCGGCCGGGCGCAATCCTAC
>DATAKV010000236.1:0-4463 GCA_036261375.1 Anaerolineales bacterium | reverse complement strand
CACCGGCGCGCCGGTGGTGCTGATGGTCGTTTCGTTCGTCACGGCATCATATCCAAAATAAACGGCATCTCCATCATTCTCGACAGTAAATTCCTGCGGCTCAGCGATAACATTTTCAGGGTCTTCATTGAGCGTGAACGTGACCGTATACGTCCCGGCCTCCAGGCCGCCGGGGGTCACGCCAAATGTGCCATCCCCATCCGGATCCTGGAGCCAGGCCCGCAGGCAGGTCGGGTCGTTATCGTTGAGGCAGCCGATCTGCGATTGAAAATCTCCCATGGCGACCACGATCTGCGAGTTGACAGTATCCGTAATCCAGTGGGTTTTGTGATCGTAATAAAATTTGACTTCTGTCGGCTCGTCCACGACCAGCGGTATATCGGGGCCGTTGGCAGAGGCATTGATCCCGTAGTTCTCCCCCCAGCCGCCGTCGATGGCCGCCTTGTAGCGCGGCCCCCGCTTGTCGGCATCATTGGCAGGCTCGATCTCGAACGTGCCCTGCCAAACGTCGTCTTCGGCATCGTAAACAAGCCGGGTATCTTCACAATCCGGCTGCCATTCTCCGGAACAGCCCAGCTCGTCCTGGTGCGTGCCTGGGATATTGACACTATCCGGGTTCATTCCCTGCGCCCGGGCGGCCGGAGCAAACACAGGCCCAAAGGAGGCAGACAGGATGGCGCAAATAAGGAAGAGAGAAGGGATGTGCTTTTGCATGGGTGACTCCTCTCAGGTTTTATCATAAATCGACTGGAAATAGTAAAATCACTTCCATATGACCGAGTGGATACGTGTCAGGGGCGTACTGGCCAGGGTTATCGCATCGCTTCGGGGCCGTCGAAGGACTATCCCTACAGTGCACTGGAACGACAGCGGCCGTTCTTTGAGTCGGGCGGACTCGACCTCAACAGTTATTTCAACGGCACACTCAATATCGATATCTGCCCGTTCGAATTCCAGTTGCGGAGGCCAGAGTTCACGTTCCATCATGCCGAATGGACGGACCTGCAACCCCGGAGCCTTTCTCCTTAATCCGCAGGAAATCCAAGTCATAAAAACGGCCTAGGAATCGGAAGAACATCCTCATAGAGTGATTACAGTACCGGCTGACCACCGTAGTACAATTCAGCCTGCAATTTTTTTTAAGAATTTGGAGTTTAACGAGCACGCATGTTTATGAAACGAATAGCAGTACTCACCAGCGGAGGCGACGCGCCGGGTATGAACGCCGCGGTCCGCGCAGTGGTCCGCACGGCTTTGGACAGGGGGGCTGAGATCTATGCAATCTACGAAGGCTACAAGGGACTGGTAGATGGCGGCGAACGTATCCGCAAGATGGAATGGGATTCGGTCGGCGGCATTTTGCACCAGGGTGGCACCATTATTGGTACAGCCCGCTGTGATGAATTCCGTACGCGTGAGGGCCGCCGGCAGGCCGCTTTGAACTTGATGGGGCATGGCATAGACGGCCTGATCGTCATCGGTGGAGACGGCTCGCTGACCGGCGCGGACATCTTCCGCCGTGAATGGCCATCCCTGCTTGCCGAGCTGGTCCAGAGCGGAGAGCTTTCCCGGGAGAAGACTGACGCCCACCAGAACCTGCTGATCGTGGGCATGGTCGGCTCGATCGACAACGACTTCTCCGGCACCGAGATGACCATCGGGGCGGACAGTGCCCTGCACCGCATCACCGACGCGGTGGATGCCATCACAAGCACAGCCGCCAGCCACCAGCGCACTTTCATCGTCAAGGTGATGGGGCGCAATTGCGGCTATCTGGCCCTCTACGGCGCTCTTGCCACCGGAGCAGACTGGGTGCTGATCCCCGAGGCTCCACCAGACGTGGACAACTGGCAGGAGGTTATGCTGGAGCGTCTCAAAGCCGGGACGCGGGCAGGCCGCCGCGACCATATCGTCATCATGGCCGAGGGCGCCCAGGACCGCTATGGAAATTACATCGGCTCTTCCGATGTGCAGCGCGTCCTGGAGGAGGGCCTGGGTGAGGAGGTCCGCACCACCGTGCTCGGACACGTCCAGCGCGGCGGACGACCCAGTGCCTATGACCGCAACCTGGCTACCCTGCTCGGCCACGAAGCCGTGATCGCCATCCTCGAAGCCCGGCCAGACGATGAGCCGGTTGTGATCGGCACGCGCGCCAACCGGATCATCCGCATCCCGCTCATGGAAAGTGTGCAGAAGACACGCCAGGTAGCGGAGGCGATCAAGGCTCACGATTATGAACGAGCCATGGCGCTGCGCAGCTCCAGCTTCAACGATGCATTCCGCACCCTTAAGACCATGGTCAGGGCCCTGCCGCACCCACCGGCCGAGGGACAAAAACGGTTCCGTATCGCTGTCTTCAACGCCGGTGCGCCTGCTCCAGGCATGAACACAGCCGCCCGTGTAGCGGTCCGCCTGGGGCTCGACAACGGCCATACCATGCTGGGTGTCAACAACGGATTTGAAGGACTGGCGGAAGGCGAGGTCCGTGAGATGGAATGGACCAGTGTCAGCGGGTGGGCGTCACAGGGCGGCTCGGTGCTGGGGACAAGCCGCAAGGTTCCCAAAGGCAAGGATATGTATGCCATCGCCCGCACGATCGAGAACCACAAGATCGATGCCATGCTGGTCATCGGCGGGTGGAATGCCTATGAGGGTGTGTACGCCATGCTCAACGAACGCCAGAATTATCCGGCGTTCAATATTCCTATCGTCTGCCTGCCGGCTTCGATCAATAACAACCTGCCCGGCTCCGAGTTCAGCATCGGGGCGGATACGGCCCTGAACAATATCGTCGATGCAGTCGATAAAATCAAGCAGTCTGCGGTGGCGACCCGGCGCTGCTTTGTGGTCGAAGTGATGGGACACTGGTGCGGCTATCTCGCCCTGATGAGCGGGCTGGCCACCGGCGCCGAGCATTTCTACCTGCCGGAGGACGGGATCACACTCAACGAGCTGCAGGCAGATGTCGAGTCCCTCAAGCGCGGCTTCAACATGGGCAAACGGCTTGGCCTGGTCATCCGCAATGAGTACGCTAACACGATCTATTCGACAAGTTTTATCTGCTCGCTGTTCGAAGAGGAAGGGAAGGATGTGTTCGATGTGCGTCCGGCCATCCTTGGTCACCTGCAGCAAGGCGGTGACCCGTCCCCGTTCGACCGTATCCAGGCTTCGCGGCTGGCAAGACTGTGTATCGAGCGTCTGATCCAGCAGTGCAGCCAGGGAGACACCACCGGCTGTTTCATCGGCCTGCAGGATGGGAAATTCATCTTCCACGACATGCGCGATTTCGACCGTATGGGCGACCTGCAGTTCCAGCGGCCGCGCCAGCAATGGTGGCTGAGCCTGAAACCGATCGCCCATACGATGGCGAAATTATCGAACGAGGATTAAACATCAAAATACAGGCTCATCTCGAATGGGTGGGGGCGGTTGCGAACGGCGAAATATTCCATCTGGCGCTTGTGGTCCACCCATTGCTCGAGCATTTCCTCGCTGAAGACACCGCCATCTGTCAGGAAGGCGTGGTCACCTTCGAGGGCGGATAAGGCTTCGTTCAGGGAGGAAGGCAGAGGCTTGATCTTCGAGCGCTTTTCCTCATCCCAGGCGAAGATATTATCATCGATCGGGCCAAACCCCGCTTCTGTCGGATCGATCCGATTGCGGATTCCATCCAATCCTGCCATTAGCTGTGCAGCGAGCATGAGATAGACATTCCCCGTCGCATCCGGTGGGCGGAATTCCATGCGAGCGGTCTCAGGTTGGGTGGCGTATTTCGGAATGCGCACGGCCGAGCTGCGGTTTCCAAGAGAGAAAAAAGCATTGACGGGCGCCTCATAACCCGGCACCAGCCGTCGATACGAATTTGTGGATGGGTTGGTGATGGCCAGCAATGCCGCACCGTGTGCCAGCAAGCCGCCGATGTACCACAGCGCCTCTTTGCTCAAACATCCATAGCCGTTCGGATCATAAAAGACATTCTTTCCGTTTTTGAACAGATGCTGGTGGAAATGCATGCCGCTGCCCGCTTCGCCGAATAATGGCTTGGGCATGAACGTGGCGGTCTGCCCGTTCTCATGGGCGGTCATCTTGGTGACGTACTTGATGATCATGGTCGCATCGCCCGCCTGGACCAGGCCCATCATCGGTGTCTCGATCTCACACTGGCCGGGCCCGCCCACTTCGTGGTGATGATATTTGACCGGCACGCCCATCCGTTCCATATGCTGCATCATGCGGGTGCGGACCTTGTAGAGCTGGTCCTTGGGCGGGATGGCGTGGTAGCCGCCATGGAGCGGGATGTAATGCCCATGCCCGCCGCCATGACTGTTCCAATCGCCTTCGCAGCTTTCGATGGTGTAGCCCGAGCGGTTGACGCCGTTCTCGAAGCTGACGCTGTCGAAGATGTAGAACTCGAACTCCGGTCCCCAGCGGCTCTCATCGCCGATGCCCGTGGACTTCATATA
>DATAKV010000229.1:0-6637 GCA_036261375.1 Anaerolineales bacterium | reverse complement strand
CAAAGGCAGCAATTTTTATATTTCCTTCGGCGCGCCATTGGCACACGAAGATGACGCCATCCGCGCAGTGGCGGCGGCACAGGAGCTGCGCGACCTGCACATGGATTTCATCGATGAGGTGCAGATCGGCGTCAGCCAGGGTCTCACACGTGCAGGCGCTTGCGGCGGCATGTATCGCCGCACCTACAGCGCCATGGGCGATGCCGTCAACATGGCAGCGCGCCTGATGCAGAACGCGCCGCCGGGCGAGGTGATCGTCCATCAGAATGTGCGCAAGGCGACCGCTGCGGGGTTCACCTGGGACGAACTGCCGCCTCTGCGCGTCAAGGGCAAGTCCGAACCGGTCACGGTCTTCCAATTGATCGCCCGCCAAGAACGCCAGGGCATTCGCCTGCACGAGCCTAAGTACGCGCTGCCGATGGTCGGGCGCGACGCCGAGCTGGCGTCCATCGAGGAAAAGCTCGAACTGGCGCTGGCGGGGCACGGTCAGATCGTGGGCATCACCGCCGAGGCAGGCATGGGCAAGTCCCGTCTGATCGCAGAGGTCATCAGGCTGGCAAAGGGACGGGATGTGCTCGGGTACGGCGGCGAGGCGCAATCCTATGGCACGAGCACCAGCTATCTGGTGTGGCAGAGCATCTGGCGCGGCTTCTTCAATCTGGACTCTGCCTGGTCGGTGACAGAACAGATGGCATCCCTCGAGCAGCAGATATCCGAAATCGACCCGATGTTACTTCCGCGCTTGCCGCTCCTGGGCGCGGTGCTCAACCTGCAGATCCCCGATAACGAGCTGACCGCCTCCTTCGATGCCAAGCTGCGCAAGGAGTCGCTCGAGTCCCTGCTCGTGGACTGCCTACATGCCCGGGCGAGCGCCACGCCGCTGCTCCTGGTGCTGGAAGACTGCCACTGGCTCGACCCGCTCTCGCACGACCTGCTGGAGGTGATCGGGCGTGCCATCATCGATCTTCCCGTTCTGATCGTGCTCGCCTACCGCCCGCCTCAGCTTGATAGACTCATGGCGCCGCGGGCGGCGCAGCTTTTCCACTTTACCGAGATCCCCCTCACCGACCTGCCGCCGGAGGAGATCGAAGAGCTGGTTTCGTTCAAGCTCAGGCAGATCTACGGCAAGGAAGCTACGCTCCCACAAACGCTCATCGAAAAAATCAGCCAGCGCGCGGAAGGCAATCCCTTCTATATTGAAGAGCTGCTCAACTACCTGCATGACCGCGAGATCGACCCTCAGCAGCCCGGAGCCCTGGAGCACATCGACCTGCCGGACAGCCTCTACAGCCTGATCCTCAGCCGCATCGACCAGCTTAGCGAAAACCAGAAAACCCTGCTCAAGATCGCGAGCGTCATCGGGCGCCTGTTCCGCGCTGCCATGCTCTGGGGCGTCTACAACCAGTTCGGTGACCGCGCACGGGTACGTAGTGACCTGGATGCCTTGAGCGCCCTCGAGCTGACTCCCATGGACACCCCCGAGCCGGAGCTTGCCTATCTCTTCAAGCACATCCTGACGCAGGAAGTCGCATACGAGACTCTTTCGTTTGCCACGCGCGCTCGCCTCCATGACCAGATCGGGCAATACATCGAGAATACTTATCCAGCCGCGCTCGACCAGTACGTCAACATCCTGGCATATCACTTCGGGCACAGCGAAAACCTGCCCCGGAAGCGCGAGTACCTGCTCAGGGCGGCACGGGCTGCCCAGGCAGATTATGCCAACACGGCGGCGATCACCTACTACCGCCAGGCGCTGCCGCTGTTAGCCGAGGATCAGCAAGTGAGCGTGATGTTGCAATTGGGACAGGTCTTCGAATTGGTGGGCGATTGGAAAGAAGCCGAGGAGATGGACCGGCAGGCAGAAGCGCTGGCAAGCAGGTTGAACGATCTGCCCGGTCTCGCGCAATCACAGCGGGCACTCGGCTGGCTGCTCCGCAAACAGGGCGCCTACGCCGACGCCGATACCTGGCTGGTGCGCGCTCGCGATAGCTTTGAACAACTCGGGGATAACTCGGGCGTCAGCCTCGTGATGGCAGATATCGGCGAGATCTATCGTTTGCAGGGCAAGTACACAGAAGCGCGCAATTACTATGACGAAAGCCTGCACCTGGCAGAGAGCATCGCGGAGGAACGCCTGCGCCAGAAGGCACGCGCCCACGCCCTCAAAGGCGCCGGCACCGTCGCCACCTGGCAGGGCGATTACACCACCGCCCGTGAGCTCAACCAGGAAAGCCTGGCACTCCGCCGCGAGCTGGGCGATACGCCCGGCGTCGCTACCCTGCTCAACAACCTGGGCATCATCGCCCGCTTCCAGCGCGACCTGACCGGTGCACGCCAGATGAACGACGAGAGTCTGGCGCTCTTCCGCGAGATAGGCGACCGCTGGGCAGTGGGTCAGCTGCTCAACAACCAGGCGTGCGTCGCCAGCGACCAGGGCGAGTATGCCGAGGCACGGGCGCTGCTGGGCGAGAGCCTGTCCATCCGCCGCCAGCTGGGCGATAAAGCCGGGCTTGCCCTCTCACTCAACACCCTGGCAGACGTGGTTCTGGACGAAGGCAAGTTCGGCGATGCCCGGCCCCTGCTCGATGAAAGCCTGGCGCTCAGCCGCGAATTGGGAGACCAGACCGCCATTGCCTACCTCATTGAAGATTACGCTGGATTAGCCGCTGCCGAAGCTCAACCTCAGAAGGCACTGAAGCTGGCAGGCTTTGCTGCTGCCCTGCGAGAGTCGATCGGCGCGCCGCTGCCGCCCTCCGAGCAGGCACGCGTCGACCGCATGGTCGCACCGGCGCGCGCAGCGTTACAGGAGTCCGCAATCACTGCAGAGTGGGCAACCGGACGCTCGCTGAGTCTGGACGAAGCCATTACGCTGGCGCTCTCCACGGCATAACGGCCAGATGGCAAGACAAGAAAAGCCCTGTCAAATCGACAGGGCTTTTCTTGTCTTCGCTCATCCTGCAGCCGTGCCCCTGCTCATTTATTTTTAAACGGAAATCAGTCGAGGCTCATCTTGCTTAACTATGATAGCGTTCATGGAATCAACAACCACAAGGACTATCCCCAGCGTGAATACCTGGGAAGCTTTAGGCGGTCTGCGCCGTCTCGGGTTTCTCGACTACATCGGCGAGCTCTGGAGGCAGCATGGCGACCTCTTCCAGATCAACATCCTCAACCGCCGCATGCTCGTCGCCATGCACCCGGATGCCGTCCGGCATGTGAACGTCTCCAATCGCCAGAACTACGAAAAGCGAGAAAGCTACGACCCCGTGCGCAAGTACATCCTCGGGTACGGGCTCCTCACCAGTAACGGCGAGCTCTGGCGGCGCCAGCGCAAGCTCATGTCGCCGTTCTATACGCCCAAGGGCGTGCAGGCATACGGCGAGATCATGCTCAGGGATGGGCACCGCCTCCTGGAGCGCTGGTCGCACATGGCGGGCGAGCAGGTGGAGATCGGCGAGGAGATGACCTTCGTCACCGCCGCCATCATTCTGCGCGCCATGTTCAGCATGGAGACCGACGAAGCCATCATCGGCATGAAGAACGCCGTCGAGACGATGCTGGGCTATGTGACGGCCCGGCAGAACGGCGTACCGGTCCCATCCTGGTTGCCCACTCGCAAGAACCGCAGCTACTTCAAAGCCCGCGATATGGTGCACACCTACATCCGCTCGGTCATTGCACAGCGCCGCGCCCTGCCAGAAGCAGACTGGCCGAATGATCTGCTCACGCGCCTGATGCAGGCACAGGATGAAGAGACCGGCGAGCGCATGTCCGAAGACCTGCTGCGCGACGAGATGATCACCACCTTCTTTGCCGGGCACGAGACCACCGCCCGCACCATGACGTTTGCCTGGTATGCCCTGGCGCAGAATCCCCACGTAGCGGAGAAACTCCACGCCGAGCTGGATGCCGTCCTTGGCGACCACACGCCGACGCTCGAGGACCTGCACCACCTGCCCTATACCCTCCAGGTCATCAAGGAGGTGCTCCGGCTCTAACCGCCTGCACCGTTCTATGTCCGGGATGCCCTGGCAGGAGACCAGTTGGGAGAGTTCGACACGCAGGGCTTGCCGGTGATGATGTCCCCCTATTACACGCACCGCCACCCGGAGTTCTGGGGAGAGCCTCTCGCCTTCAACCCGGACCGCTGGACGCCGGAACGGGAAGCAGACATGCATCCGTATGCCTATCATCCCTTTGCCGCAGGGCAGCGGGTCTGCATTGGCAACAACTTCTCTTTGCTCGAGTCACACATCCTGCTATCCCTGCTTGCGAGAGAGTACGCGCCTCGCCTCGCGCCTGGCTTCACGCCGAAGTTCATCATGGGAGGCACGCTTGGCACCTCGAACGGCTTCCCCATGATCATCGCGCGCCGCTCCTGAACCAACAATTTGCACCGAAACGAGATTGCCCTGTCAACACGGACAGGGCATTTTTCATCTGGGGGTGGACAGGCAGCATAACCCTCCTGGCAGCGCAGTTTTTCGGCTGTATCGCGGGGGAGGGTTTTCTTTGCGCGGTGACGAAGTGAGGTACCTGATCTCAGCAGGTGTCTCGATGCCCTACAGGAACTAGGGAAATTCCCGGGTAGTGGAGAGCATAAATGTTGCGAATTTTACTTTTATATGAGTAAAACATATAAGAAGGAGTCAAAATGCCTGAGAACAAAGATATCAAGAGAGCCCTGGACGAATTGCTGGGCGAGGAGCTTACGGCGGATCAGTTGCAGGGCATCCAGCTTTTCCTCAAAATCGCTACCTGGAACCGGATCGAGGAGGGAAGAGTTACCAAGACGAGCCCCCTCATTCCGGGCAAATTCTGTGAATCACAGAAATTGCTGGAAGTCAGCGGTGCAGCGGCAACAGGAGCGAACGGAAAGGTCCGGTTTCGGCTGAAGGAATTCATTTGTCTTGACCTGCTGACGTTTGACTATCCCATTAATGTGGTCGCAACGCCCCTGGCTTCCAGGCCGGTCTTTCTTACGGTCAAGCATTCTTTGGTGATGAATCCTGCGAACACGTTAGGGGAAGATGTAGCGATCGAAGTGTTTACATGGGACGAGAATGGAGCAGCGGCGCCGCGGATCGCCTTCAACTGGCGCTGCCGGGTACCGTTTGCAGAGACCATCTTTTAGGTCCTGCCTGCGCAGGCACCGTATTCCGGGAGAAGCAGAGGGACACCAGACTCTCCCGGGATCGGTGGCAGGGGATCCAAACAAGCTTATCTCACCTTTGTATAAGGAGAAAAATCATGGCAAGCGCCAAAAGAACCAGGAAAGAAGGGAAACGGGCCCCGGCGCACGGGGACCATGATCCGCATCATGGCGGGCAGCACGGACATAAGCCGCACAACTCGCCCTATGAGGATCCCGACTACGATCGCCCGCAGGAATATGAGCACGAGCCTCCGGATAATCCTCGCTACCCTGATCCCCGCATCTATGGGGAGTATGCCTCGAAAAAGCCGCCGCGCTATCTGCCCCATCCCTTCGAGCACACGTGTTTCAAGCCGCGTAAAGAGGACTACAAGCCGCCGGTGACTTGCTATGATGACCAGGACGATACACTGTGTATTCGTAAAGATCACCGCAGGCTGACCTCCGACGAGCAGAGCCGCTTTCTGAATGCGTTCACGCAGGTCAATGCCATGAGCGCATTGGCTCCGCTGGTGGATATCCACGCCAATGGGATCCATCAGATGCACGGAAACCCCCGCTTCCTGCCGTGGCACCGCATCTATCTCCTGCGGATGGAAGCACTGCTCATGATGGTCGACCCCACCGTCTGCATCCCCTACTGGAAGTCGAGCGAGGAACAGACGTTTCCCTCCTGGCTTCTCGGGTTTACGCCCACCGTGAACCTGATGAGCGGACCGCATACGGTCACGCGCAACATCGGCATGTTCGCAACCCTGCCGGATGCGGCGGATGTGGCAGCGGCAATGGCGAATGGCACCTTCAACTCATTCGGCGGAGCGCTGGAAGGGATCCACAACTCCGGGCACGTCTGGGTGGGAGGGTCCATGTCCGGGATTTTGACAGCACCGTGCGATCCTGTGTTTTGGATGCACCATTGTGAGATCGATCGCACCTGGGCAGAGTGGCAGGCAGCCAACCCCGGCCAGGATCCCGCCCTGGCGGGCGCAGCAGCGATCATGGATCCCTGGAGCGAAACCGAGGTCGACACACGGGATATCACAGCCCTGGGATATGCCTACGCCTGAGACGCCGCGCACAATGTCCTGTGCCAGTCAGATTTTCCGACTTACATCCAAACCCACGCCCAGGGCGAGCCGCCTGGCATTTGCCCGCAATCATGGCTCAGGGCTAAATAACCACCCCCAACCGGGGGAGATCGGCCCTCCCCACACGGTGGATGTAGATGGGGAGGGTTTGTTATATGATGAATGAGGATGCCTGCTTCACCCATGGATTGCAGGATCACCAAGGAGAAAATCATGACCGAAGAAAAGAAGAACCTGTTTGACAGAGCCATCGATGCGCTGACCGACCGCGACGAGAAGGCTGCCAAAGCAACTGCCGATGCGAAAGCCACCGAGAACGCTGTTGCTCTTAAAGCCGCCACCACCAAAGCCGCGGCAGAAAAGGCTGCTTTTACGAGAAGTGCTGCCCTAC
>DATAKV010000215.1:0-3041 GCA_036261375.1 Anaerolineales bacterium | reverse complement strand
GCGGTGGGCTTTGGGATCGATGCGACCGATCGGTGCATGGTTATACAGGATCGGCAGGGTGGTGAGCCAGGTGCCGCAGCGGCGTAACGGACGTCCAGATTGAGGTGTTATATAGCTAAACACAGTATTACTCTGTTGTTGGACCGGCCGCTACACTCTGTCCGTATCCTGATCTTGTTGCCCACGACAATCGCAATATCTGGATTCGAACCCTCACTGTCCATTCCCCCATCTACAAAAAGGAGATATGTTAAATGGCTACTATTTTGAGTTTTATCATCGCCGTCATCGTTGCCGCCGTTGTCCTTATGATCGTGTCCAGGCTGAACCTGGGACTGAGTGTCGCCAACTTTACGTCGGCTCTCATCGCGGCAGTGGTGATTGCTTTAGTCGCAGCAGTCGTCAACTGGCTGCTCGGTGCGTTGGGCATTGGCTTTGGGGGAGGATTGCTCGGCATCATTATCAATCTGATCGTGGCTGCCGTAATTCTGATGATCAGCGATAGATTTGTTGCCGGAATGAGGGTCAGCGGCTTTGGTGGAGCCCTGATCGCTGCCATCGCGATCGCCGTTGTGAACTGGCTGGTCACCTGGCTCCTCGGCCAGTTAGGGCTTGTCGTCTAGCGTAGTCCCAAAGAAAGTCTCAGACGTACTATTATTCCTGTTGATACCCTCTCAGGAAAACGACAGGAGTTAGAAAAGGCAATCTGCCCGACTGGATCGGGCAGATTGCATGAGGGGAAGAATTTGCTGGCAAAGAAGCAGGACCATTAGGCGCCAGGCGGACCGGCCAGCACCCTGGGGACATACTCAAGCAGTTGAAGCCGGCCGTCGAACGTCCGGCTGGCAACCATGTCGAGGGCGACATCGGGATAACCATCGTAGATCCGGTCGTAGCCGGTGCTCCCGGTGATCACGGGGTTCGGCGACCCGGTTGGCCCTGTAACGAAACGAATGCGGGTACAATCGCGGCAGGATTATCCCAGGTATGCCGCCTCGCCCCTCCTTCGACCGTGCCCTTCTGATCCCGATTGCCATTGGCGTCCTTTCGATCCTTGGCCTCAGGTGGCTGCTTTCGACGACCGATCTCGGCCGGGTGCTCCGCCCGGCGACGGCGATCCCCTCCGGCTTTCCCTCGCTCGCCGCGCCGACTCGGACTCCTTCTCCCCCGGCCACCCCCACCTGTGACGAGCCCCCACCCTCCGCCACCGCGACCGATCCCGCTGCGTACCCCGGACCATTCGCTGAATCACTTCCCTCGACAGCCACGACAATCACCCCGCTGACCGAAAGCCCGCCGACTCCTTCCGCTACGCGTACACCCGGCCACATCCAGCTGCTCCGGGCCGGAAAGTATGACGATACGGATCCCAATATCGACTATGGACTGTACTGGAAGGCTCTGAAGAATCCGGGAACGGAGAACGCCTACCTGGGCACCCTGCATGCCTCCACGGCCATCGGCAACGAAGCCACCTTCCGCTTTACAGGAGACCAGGTCCGCCTGGGCTACCAGCGCGGCAGGAACTTCGGGACGGTGACGGTCCTCATCGACGGCCAGCCCTACAGCTTCCACGAGCAGGCCTTCGACCTCGTCTGGCATTCACCGCAGCTGCCTCCCGGCGAACACGTTGTGCGGATCATCCACGACAGCGGTCAGTCGATCAATCTGGATTATATAGAGATCCTGGACTAGCGGCAGGCGGGGTGGAGGCGGCATTTGACGTGATGGAAAGTAAGAACGGGCTTATCCAGCCTGTTTTAATAGAACGATAGACGGTCAGCCCTCGAATCATATCGTTGTCGGTCATGTGATTGTGAGTCCGTCATTTTTCAATCTGCACATCGATCAGAGCTTGCGCTGCGCTTGCCAGATGAGATGCTGGATTCTCGGGGCCAAACATACGCGCAGCCATATAGGCGCCATCCATCAAAAGGAATAATTGATCGGCAAGAACGGCGGGGTCACGCGCTCCCGCCTCTTTCGAGAGCTCCCGGAATTTTGCGCGTACCGCCTCCTTATGTGCAAGCGCAATTTGATGACCGGGATAATCTGCTTCGGGATACTCGGTTGCCACATTGAGGAACGGACAACCATAACACGCAGCGGTGCTGACATAATCCTGCAAGGATACAAAGAATGCCAGTAATTTTTCACGCGGGGTAGGAGCATCTTTTATGATTTCATCAAAGTTGCGCCAGAACACTTCGTTGCTATCCTTGAGATAGGCAGCGATTAAATCATCTTTGGATGGGTAGTGGCGGTAGAGCGTCATCTTGCCGATGCCAGACTCGGCGGCGAGAGTATCCACGCCGACGGCGCGATAGCCGTGCCGGTAGAACATCTGCGCGGCGGTTTGGAAGACTTTATCCTTGGGGGCGACTTCTTTTTTCACTCTAGTGCTGTGCATCCTTATTTCCTCTTGACACGATACAGGTTTGTATCGTATATTTGAAGCAATCGATACAGAGCTGTATCGTAGCATATCCCACGATATTTTACAAGGAGGCGCCTCACATGCAGATACCGCAAGAGATTCGGAAACTCATCGAATCGGGAACACCCGCGCACCTGGTCACACTCAACCGGGACGGCAGTCCACAACTAACTCTCGTCTGGATCGGCCTCGATGGAGATGACATCATTGCGGGGCACCTGCCAGAAAACCGCAAGGTCAAGAACATCCGTCTCGATCCACGCGTAGCGATCTCACTTCAAGCGAACACGAAGAGCGCCATGGGGCTTACCGAGTATGCTGTGCTTTATGGAGAGGCTCATATCGAAGAAGGTGGCGCGCCCGAGTTGCTGCAGAGACTGGCTGAAACCTACATCGGAATCGGTGTGAAGTTCCCGCCGATGGACAATCCTCCACGAGGGTATATTACCCGCATCAGGGTCAAGCGAATCGAGGGGGTTGGGCCATGGACCGGACGGCCGGTTTGAACCCGGTTCATGAGCAATACCCTTGCTTGCAAGGGGTATTACTTTCTGATTTCAGCGCCGCCTGGCCACTCTTTAAAACCAACCACCTGGAGCCGGTT
>DATAKV010000201.1:0-1580 GCA_036261375.1 Anaerolineales bacterium | reverse complement strand
GACAAAATCGTTCTACTCTTTTTCTTGGCTTCCTGCTGATCCTGATCGGCGCCTGGCTGGTGGTCAGCCGCCAGGTCCCCTCTGTGCGGGAATGGCTGGATGTTAATTTTGCCTGGCCGATGTGGGTCATCGGCGCAGGGCTATTGATCTTTCTCATCGGCCTGATTACCGGCACACCGGGAATGTCGGTCCCGGCGGCGATTGTGGCAGGGATCGGGGGAATCCTCTACTACCAGAATGCCACCGATAATTACGCTTCCTGGTCCTACATGTGGACGTTGATCCCCGGTTTTGTGGGGGTGGGAACGATCCTGGCCGGCCTTTTGGGTGAGTATACGCGTCTTAACATATCCCGCGGGCTGAACCTGCTGGTTGTCAGCGCGGTAATGTTCCTCATCTTTGGCGCGCTCTTTGGCGGCTTGTCGATCCTCGGCCCGAACGGACCGGCGATCCTGCTCATTGCCCTGGGCCTGTATATCCTTCTGCGCGGCCTGCTGCGGAACACGAATCGAGGCTCGAATGAAGCGCGATAGTATTTTTTGGGGATTGGTTCTCATCGTTGTCGGTGTGCTCCTGTACCTGCAAGCGCAGGGCATTGTGCGCAATGTCTTCCAGTATTTCTGGCCCGTAGCGTTGATCTTGCTGGGCGCCTGGATCATTCTTGGCGTGTATTGGAAGCCCGCACCTTCGGCCGGTGAGACATTTTCGATCCCGCTGGGCTCGGCGCAGAGCGTGAACTATCACTTTTCCCACGGCGCGGGCCAGCTCGAAATCGGCGGCGCGGCGCCGGCCGGAGCGGCAATCTTCGGCACGTATGCGGCCGGCATGAATCGGAGCAGCCACCTAAGCGGTGACCGGCTCGATGTCCGCGTGGAGGCAGGTCCGTCATTTGTCCCGTTCATCGGTCCGGGAGAGGGCGTCTGGCGGTACCAGCTTGCCCAGGGTATTCCATCCCTGCTAACAGTGGAGTCGGGAGCAAGCTTCCTTAACATCGATTTGAAAGATATGCTTGTTACCCGCTTTGTGCTGAAGACGGGTGCCAGCAGCGCCAATGTGACCATGCCTGCACGAGGTGCTTCCATCCTGGATGTGGAAGCAGGCGCGGCTTCGATCAACATCCGCATCCCCGAACCAACGGCGGCGCGCATTCGCGTCCGGGAGGGCGTTACCGCTGTCGATGTGGATTCAGCCCGCTTCCCTCGCCTGGACTCTGGTTTCTATCAATCCTCCAATTACGATACTTCCAGCGACCGGGCGGAAATCAACATCGAGTCCGGCCTGGGCAAAGTGTCAGTAGCGTAGCGCAAAGGAGATGGACATGAAACGAATCGATCCGCGTCTTCTGGTTGGCCTGCTGCTCATCGTGGGCGGTGTTTTATCTCTTCTCGATGTCCAGGGAATCATTTCGGACGCAGGCGGGATCTTTTGGGGACTGGTGTTCGGTGCGGGGGCAGCGGTTTTTCTCTATCTGCTCGTCAACGACCGGGTCAACAACTGGTGGGCTGCCTTCCCGGGCTTTACCCTGCTTGGCCTTGCCGCGTCTGCTCTCCTGCCGGATTCGCTGGAAGCCTATGATGGGC
>DATAKV010000200.1:0-12719 GCA_036261375.1 Anaerolineales bacterium | reverse complement strand
GGAGCTGCCTCTCGTTCTGGATGTACGCGAGCCCTGGGAATACCAGCGCGGGCACGTCCCGGGCGCGGTTTTGATCCCGCTTGGGGAGCTTTCGTCCCGCCTGGCGGAGCTCGACCCGGAGCGTCCCACGGCGGTCATCTGTGCGACCGGCAGCCGCAGCCAGTCTGCTGCCGCGCTGCTGGGACAGAGGAGCTTTAAAAAGATCTATAACGTTCTAGGGGGCACCAGGGCCTGGAAACAGCAGGGTTTTGAAATCAGATCCGGACCATAGATATCCATACCTTCCTGCACTTAAAAACGCTTCCACATCCGTTGGGAGCGTTTTTTATTTCCCCTCCTGTAGAGGATTGTGCAGGTTTTTGTACTATTTCCTGTACAGGTTTCACGTCCTCATTTTGGAACATAACTCCAGATAACTACGTTAGTCCATGACTCAGAAAAGGAGGCCCCTATGTATAAATCGACAGCGCTCTTAACCCTGCTCATGCTTTTGCTGATTTCTTCCTGTGCACCGGTGGTTGGCACGGCAGTACCAACATCTTTACCGACCTCCGTGTCCACGCAGCAGCCATCCATCCCTGTGACAGGAGTGGCGGTTGTACAGAGCATGGAGATCCAGATCCTGGAAGGCCAGCCATTGCAGGTCAATGTAATCCTGCGCGGACAGCTGCCGGATGCAGGCTGCACCACGATTTCTTCCGTAGAACAGGTACGGGAGGGGAATACGTTCCGCCTGGCGGTCACTACGCAGACCGACCCGGCAGTGGCCTGTGCCCAGGCTCTGACACCCTTCGAGCATATCGTTTCCCTGAATGCGGCCGGTCTGGTGCCAGGGGAGTATCTGGTTCGCGCCAATGGTGTTGAAGCCTCCTTCGATCTCCCGGCCCGCGATCTTTCCCAGTTCAGGCAGATGCTGGTCGATGCGCTCAATGCCCGCGACTACAGCTCGCTTAAATCCTATATGAACGACAGCTTTCTGATCGGGTACTGGGAGTCGGAGGGAACCACAAACTCGCCTGACCAGGTCGTGGAACAGCTCCAGCGCAGCCTGCTCAACCCGACCTCTCCGATCACGTCTGACCCTGCCCGGAATCTGGTCGATCTGCTTGGCACAGACCCGGCGCTGATCCTCGGGCCGAACGTCAATGAGGCCAGCCCGCTGTTCACCTCTGGCTGGGGCACGGATGGCCGGGATGAAGCGATCCTGTTCTCGGCCCGCCGTCCCAACGGGGACCTGTACTGGCATGGCCTGCTGTTTGCCAGGGGTGGTTTTGCCCGACCGGCGCCGGCCCCCACGCAGCCTGTAGACCTGAATGCCTATCCGACCCAGGTCAGCTATGTCATGGCTTTGCAGGATGTCAACATCCGCAGCGGCCCCGGAACCCAATTCAGGATCCTCAGCTTTATCGCCGAGGGACAGACGGCAAAAGTGACCGGGGTCAGCTCGAACGGGAATTGGTGGCGGGTGATCTGCCCGGATGGCAGTACGGGAAGCTGCTGGGTATCTGCCCTGCGTACCCTGACCCGCCCAACAGACAGCCCTCTGCCTGACACGACCGCCTACCCGACCCAGGTCAAGTATGTGATGGCCCAGAGGGACATCACGATCTACGGCGGACCCAGCACCCAGTTCAGCACGGTTGGTTTCATCGCCGGCGGGCAAACTGCCCAGGTGACCGGCGTCGATGCCAGCGGTATGTGGTGGCGGGTGATCTGCCCGGACAGCAGCACGGGTAGCTGCTGGGTGTCTGCTGATCGCAGAGATACAAGCCCGGTCGATCCGGTGGGAAAAGCCGATGTCCAAAGTGTGGAGATCCAGATCCTCGAATCGTTCCCCGTCCAGGTGAATGCAATCGCACGCGGCCAGCTGCCCGATGCAGGCTGCACCACGATCGCCGGCGCCAGCCAGTCCCGGAACGGAAATGTCTTCACCATCGTGCTGACAACTCGAGTGGATCCAATCGCCCTGTGCTCGCAGGTGATCACACCCTTCGAATATGTCATCCCTCTGGATGTCAGCAGCCTGCTGCCTGCTTACTACATTGTCAGTGTCAACGGTGTGGATGCCTCGTTTGAGCTGCCGGATATGTAGCCTCCGCAGTAGAAGTAAGAGGTCTACTACAACCGTTTACAGGTATGGCCAAACTTAAATGTGCAAAGGAGAAACTTTCATGGCTACTTTTCCCTTCCTGCGTTGGTTCGTTGCCGCTGCTCATTTACTTGGTCTGGGACTCGGCCTTGGCGCCATCTGGTCACGGAGCCGGGCCCTGAAAGACCCCTCCAATCCCGGAAGTATCCAGCGTGCGATCTTTGCAGATACGCTGTGGGGGATCGCCGCCCTGTTATGGATTTCGACCGGCCTGGCCCGTGCCTTTGCCGGGCTGGAGAAGGGCAGTGCCTACTATCTCTCGAGCAATGCGTTCTGGGTGAAGATGATCTTGCTTGGGCTGGTTCTTGCCCTGGAGATCTGGCCGATGATTACCCTGATCCGCTGGCGGATCCGGCTCGGGCGCGGCCAGGCCATCGATACCCGTCACGCACGCTACTTTGCCCAGATCAGTGTAATCCAGGCTGTGCTGGTTGTAGCCATGGTCTTTGCCGCCACGGCCATGGCCCGAGGATTAGGAGTTTAGCCTATAGGACCCTTTTCCAGCCCTGCTCCAGGATTGATTGCTTGATGGTAGCAGCACCTCTAATAACGAAGCACAACAAAAGGAGAATGTACGATGTCTACACTTACCGGAACATTATCGAAGGAAAAAGGGTTTTCGGCTTTCATTCGGAACCATCCCCTGATCGCTTACTTTGCACTTGCCTACGCCGGGATGTGGATCGTCATCTCACCCCTGGTCATGGACAGCTTCGGCTGGATCGAGCTCTCGGATGGATTGAGCCTGCTGCTCTTCGTTCTGAGCTCACTCTCGGGTCCGGCGCTGGCCGCGTTCTGGGTGACGGGTGTCCTGGAGGGGAAGGCGGGCATGGCTCGCCTCCTGCGCCGCACCTTCCAGGTGCGGGCCGGCCTGCAGTGGTATGCGGTGGCGCTGTTCATCTTCCTGGCCATCTGGCTTGCCGCCTACAGCTTCCTGTACGCCGGCGCCCCGATCCGAAACCTGATCGCCAACCCATCCCTGCTCCTCTCAGCATTCCTGCCCAGCGTGATTATCGGCTTGATCATCCCCTCCATCGGAGAAGAGCCCGGCTGGCGCGGTTTTGCCCTGCCTCGTCTGCAGGCCGCCTATGGACCGGTCGTTGCCACGCTCATCCTGGGCACCCTGCACGGCGTCTGGCACCTGCCAGCCCTGTTCACGCCCCTGCTCGGACCATTCACCCCTGAAGGTTTCATCATGTTCGTGCTGACGGCCGCGGCCGGGACCTTTATCTACACCTGGCTCTTCAACAACACCCGCGGCAGTGTCTGGATGGCGATGGTTCTGCATGCCTCCAGCAACGCGGCCTCCCAGCTGGTCAGCTCCCTGATCCCGGAAGATGTGCCCCTGACCGGCTGGGTGAAAGTGCTTGAGTCGGGCTGGATCAATGTGATTGTCTTTAGCGCCATGGCCGTCCTGCTCGTCCTTCTGACACGCGGCACGCTGGGATATTCGACCGAAAAACAACCTCAAGTGTAGAGCTTGCTACGGTGAAACCATGAAAGCAAAACGTTCCCTCTTTGTGTTCCTTGCGACGGTCCTGCTGACATCCCTGGCCTGTTCGTTCGGCATTCCTTCGATCTCTCAGCTGGAGACTGGTCCTGTCGAAACCCTGAGCCTAAACGAACCTCGTTCAAACGAAGATGTTTTGGATCTGACCTTTGATATGGCGTTCGGTGAATTCAACCTGACCAACGGCGCAAAAGCGCTGCTCGATGGCGAGATCCGCTACAACGTGGCTGCCTGGGAGCCAACTGTGGTCCGCAAGGACGGATCGCTCACGATCTCCCAGGATGCCGGCGACTACACCCGGCAGGGATTTCCCGGTGAGGACGTAGTCAACGCCTGGGAGTTCCGGCTGGGCAGCGTTCCCATGAATCTGACGGTCAGCGCGGGCGCCTATGATGCGACTATGGACCTGAGCGGGCTGCCCATCCGCCGCTTTACCGTTCAGGATGGCGCCGGCGAAGTGGAGATCCGCTTCGATGAATTGAATCCGGAACTCATGGATCGCCTGAGCTACCAGACCGGCGCCTCAGAGATTGCGTTCATCGGCCTGGCCAATGCCAACTTTGAGGAGATGAATTTCGACGGCGGCGCGGGTGAATATACATTCGACTTCTCCGGTGACCTGCAGCGCGATGCCGCGGTCAACATCGATGTCGGCCTGAGCACGGTACGGATCATCGTTCCACCCGGTGTGGCTGCAAAGGTGGATATCGATGGCGGACCGGGGCAGGTCAGTGCACTCGGCGTGTGGCAGAGCGAGGGTAACAGCTATGTCAACCCCGGTGATGGACCTCAATTGACGATCACTGTGAATGTGGGTGCCGGTGACGTGCATCTGGCGAATCAATAAAAGAACAAGGAGATTTCCATGTCTACTCTTTCCATCCCTGCCTCCCGTGAGAGCGGAGTGAGGGCATTCATCAAACGGCACTCGCTGCTCTCGATGTACCTGGTTATGTTCGCCCTGGCCTGGTCGGTCATGATCCCCCAGGCGTTATATACGCAGGGCATCCTTTCTGCTCCGCTTCCAAGCTTTCTTGAGATCCTGACAGGCTGGGCGCCGGGCATCGCCGCGTTCGTCGTCTCGGCTGTCGTGGCCGGGCGCGCCGGCGTCCGTGACCTGCTGGGCCGCTTCCTGATCTGGAGGGTCGGTGTGCAGTGGTATCTGATCGCCGTGTTCCTGCTGGCTTTGCTTATGCTGGGCGGTATTGGGCTGCACATCGCCTTCGGAGGAGAGATGCCGTATATCCCGGCCGCGGGCGCACCTGCCTGGGACATCGCGCTGACCTTCGTGCTCTTCGTCCTGCTTGGCTTTTTGATTAATTGGGAAGAGGTCGCCTGGCGCGGGTTTGCGCTGCCGCGACTGCAGGTCCGCTACGGAGCCCTGCTGGCCGCGCTGCTCATCACCGTTCCGGAAGTGCTGCTTCACGTGCCGCTGTATTGGATCGAGGATTCCTTCATCCGGTCCGTGGGCATCGGCTGGTTCTCGGCCTTCTCCGTTGCGGCTGTGATCATCTACATCTATGTCTTCAACCGGACCCGGGGCAGCCTGCTGATCGTCACCCTGCTGCATGCTTCGCAGAATGCCTGGTCGAACCTGTTGTCGGATAACAGCCCCCGCCCGTTCTATTTTACAGTGCTGTTGATCTGGGTGATTGCCTTGCTGTTGGTCGCCTCCACGCGCGGCAGGCTTGGGTACCCGGCAGATTCTTCACGCGTTGAATGAAACACATGGATCCTTCCTCCCAGCCTGTCCAGGAACCGGGCTGGCAGCTCCTGGGGGAGCAGGTGCTGTCGGTTGGCGCGGGCCTGCAGGATGCCATCGGTGATTGGCTGATAAGGCTGCTTCAGCCGCATCCTTTGCACGAAGCCTTCCTGACCAGGCTCATCGACTCGGCAAAGGAAGCTGTCCTGCGTGCAGCGCTTGCCGACACCGTCGAACAGACCGGCCATCTTCACGTCCTCGTCTACATCAGGAACGGTGCATCTGCTGTGCAGACCTGGGGCTTTTTCCGGATCGAAAAAATCGAAGAACCAAGAGACGGGCAGGAGGTACCCGGCCATGCGATCGATTTTTACCTTTATCCGGAAGGGCAGTGAGGTGTCTCCCTGACTCTTGCTGTCACCGGTCAGCCGGGAATAGAGGCCAGTGTTTCCTGCACCAGCCCGTCGAACGATGCACTCTGGATCTCCGTCCGTATTGCTTCGAGCAGCCGAAGATCGATCCTGCCTTCCAGCTGAGCCCATAGCTGACTCGCACGCTTGCGCGCCTGCCAGGGGCTGGATGGATGCTGGCTGACGAACAGGGCCAGGCGGGCTGCCAGTTCAAATTCCCCAGTCCGGTCGTTTAGGATTGCAATACCGGCCAGGGCATACAGCCCGACCGGGAAAGTCCCGCTCTGGCTGGCGATGCGGAGGGCTTTGTGAAAGGTCTGTCGCGCATCTGCGTCCAACTCACGGTCGATGAGACTAAATCCGAGGTCGGCCAGGGTCGCTGCCATCTGGATCCGGTCACCATCTTCTTCGAAGAGGTTGGCGCTTTCACGGAGCAGCCTCTCGGCGCGTTCCAGGTCACCCTGCTGCTGAGCGAGCAGTCCGATGTAATTTAGCGATGAGCCGATCCCCCAGCGGTCGCGCAGCCGGCGCGGGGTCTCGAGACTTTGTTCCAGGAGCTCACTGGCTTCCTCCAGCCTGCCGAGTTTAAGAGCGGCAAATCCCAGCCGGGCCAGGTTGATGGCGGCCCCTCGCGGGTGCCCGATCGACCGCATGACCGCCAGCCCATCCTTGAAACAGGCGTAGGCCTTCTCATACTCACCCTGGCTGATGCAGATCATGCCAAGGTTGCTCAGGGAATAGCCAATTCCAGACCCACGCTCCTGGGCGCGGTTGAGGGCTACACAGTCCTCGGCGAGCCGGCGTGCGGTTGCATAGTCTCCCTGCGAATGCTCCAGCAGGGATAGATAAAGGAGCGCCTCGGCCAGCATCGGGCGGCGGCGTTCGGCCCCTAGCAGTTGCAGGCCGCGCTGGAGCAGGTCGCGGGCTTTCTGCGTCTGGCCGAGGTGCCAGCACATGTGACCCTGGCAGACCATCAATTCGCCGAGCAGGATGGCATGCTCTCTGGATTCGTTGTCCTTCTCTTCATGTTTTTCGAACTCGGCCACGGCCAACTCGAAAAGGGCCACGCCCTGGTGCAGCCAGTTGCGGATATCATGGAGCACGAACAGGCTGGCGAGAGATAACTGCAGGTGATAGGTGTGATGGTGTTTCACCATCCAGTTCCATGCCGAGCGGACATTGTCGATCTCCAGGCCGATGCGGAGCAGGGTCGATTCCTGTTCGGGTCCTTCCAGCGCTTTTTCCAGCCCGTGAAGCCAGGCGGCATAGTACCCGGCGTGACGCTCGTGCAGCCGGTCGTGCTCGCGAGGAGACTCCTCAGCCTTGAAATTGATGTATTGCTGGATCAGCACATGGAAGTCATACCAGTCCGTGTGGAGCCCATCGCGCCGTAACAGGGACTTCCCCACGAGTGCGGAAAGATGCGACAGTTTTGCCCCCGCCACGTGTGCGGCTGCTTGACGCGTGAATCCACCGCTGAACACGGCTAGCTGGCGCAGGATACGTTGTTCCTCGTCGGTGAGCAGGTTCCAGGAATAATCGAAGACAGTCCGGATCGAGCGGTGCCGCTGCGGCACATCCCGGGCGGAGGTGGTCAGGAAATCCAGGCTGCGCTCGATCTCCCTGGCGATCTCGGCCGGTTCCATCATCCGCACCCATGTGGCAGCCAGCTCGATGCCCAGCGGTAGTCCATCCACCAGCCGGCAGATGCGGTTGATGGCCAGGAGATCTTCCGGAGCTGGACGGAAGCTTGATCTTGATTGCCAGGCGCGCTGGATGAACAGGTCTACGGCACTGTTCGGTTCGATCTCGATCCCTTCCTTATCCGCCGGGATGGGCAGACCCTGGACCTCAAAGCTCCATTCGGCCCGCAGGTTCAGCGGCTCGCGGCAGGTCGCCAGCAGCTTGACACGGGGAGCCTGTTCGAGCAGCTCGTCCAGCACTTCGATCCCCTCCAGCAGGTGCTCCAGGTTATCCAGCACGAGCAGGAGATGTTTTTCACGGAGGAACCCGAACAGCTGTGACTTGAGATCGCGTGCCCCGGAGAACAAAAATCCCAGGGCCTCGGCGATCGCCGGGATGATGAACTCGGGCGCGCCTGTCCCTGCCAGGGCCACTAAGTGAGCACCGTGCTCGAACTCCCCCTCCAGGGATTGGGCGGCTTCCAGTGCCAGGCGGGTCTTGCCGGCGCCTCCAGGTCCCGTCAGCGTCAACAGGCGGCAGGCCGGGTTTTGGATCTGCTGGCGAAGCACTTCCAGTTCATGCCCGCGCCCGACGATCGGCGTGAGCGGCCGGGGCAGGTGACTGTGCAAAGAGGTCTTGGCGGGAACGGAAACATCCGGGACAGGAGCCGGCAGCTCATCCAGGTTGTCGACCGCTTTCGCCTTGCGCGCTACCTTCAAAAACAGCTCACGCTGTTCAGGCGGGATCTCCAGATGCGTCGCCAGCAGCTCGGCGATCTGACGGGAAGGACGCCGTTCGTCTGACTCGATCTTAACGATCAGCGAGAGCGAACAGCCCAGCCGCCGGGCCAGTTCCCCCTGCGTGAGGTCAAGAGTCTTCCGTCTGCGCCTGACCCATACACCAAAACGGGTTTCCGGGTTCATCATCCGTGAAAGGGAGACGGGTCTTCTTTCAAGGAGGTGGCCTGTAGCAGCTCGTCGACCAAGATATCGATCTGGGCGGGCTGGATGGAACCCGGCAGATCCTCCGCCGGCAGCTTCGCTTCCAGCTCGGAGCACAATCGTTCGGCGCGTGAGCGCGTGGCATGCGAGCTGGACGGATGCTGGCTGACGGATCGCACGACAGTGAGCGCGAACCGTGAATCTCCCCGGGCACTGCGGATCTCTGCCTCGCCGATCAAGGCCTCCAGAAGGACCGGAGTGAGCTGAGCCTTCCTACCCACCGAAAGTGCTTCCTGGAAGTAGTCATGGGCACGAACCGGTTCCTCCACGGCGAGCAGAAGACTGCCCATGTTGTTCAATGATTGAGCGAGGCTGGCGAGGTCGCCGATCTCGCGCCAGATGACGATGCTCTCGTCCAGCTGCTGCTGCGCTTCGTCATGATCTCCCACCGCCGTGTGGACGAGTCCCAGTCCGTTGAGGGCATAAGCCGTGGTAAACCGATCGCCTACTTTTTTACTCAGCCCGAGCCCTTCCTGGAGGAAGTTCTGCGCTTCGGCGTAGGCGCCCCGGGTACAGGAGGCCGTACCCAGAAAAACGAGGGAGTAGGCCGTGGCCCAGTCATTGCCCATCGCCCGGCTCACCTCCAGGCTTTCACGAAGCAGGGTGTATGCAGCTTCATAGGCTCCCTGATAGTGGTTCAGAATTCCCAGCTGGCGCAGGCTGACCGCAATGCCCCAGCGATCCCGGTTCTCGCGCATGATCTCCAGAGCTTCATTGAGAAATCGGCTGCCGTCGGCATACTCACCCATGGCAGCCGTCACCATACCCAGGAAGGCCAGAGTATAGGGCAGTGCATTGCGGGCTTCTGTCGATCCACACTCCGCAAGAGGCCGCAGGATCATAAGGCTCTCCTGCAACACCTCCCGGGACTGGGGATGCTGTCCCTGCCGCAGACAGACAAAGCCCTGCATGGTCATCACCCGTGCCCGCGTGATCTCACGCATTTCATCTGAAAGCGCAGGGTCTCTGCCTTCTGCCAGGCACTGGGCGACATACCCGAAGAGTGGAACGCCCTCCCGGCAGTCGCAGCGGAACTCGTACAACCAGAAGAGCGTATCGGCCGCCCGGCTCAGCGTCAGCACTTGCCTGCGTTCCCCGGCCCAGCGCCAGGCCTGGCGGACGTTGGCGATCTCGGTGACTAGCTCTGCGGCAACAGCGGGATGATCGGCACCCTTGAAGCCTTCGCCGTGTTGTTCCAGGAACAGAGCATAATATTCACTGTGACGGTCCTGCGTGGCAGTAAAGTCGGCTTTCTCCTTCATCAGGGCTTCCAGCGAATACTGGCGCACCAGCTCGTGCAGGTCATAGCGGCCGGAGCCCATCCGGTGCAGCAGGGATTTGGAAGATAGGGAAGAAAGCAAAGCCAGAGTTGTACCGGCCACATACTCTGCCGCTTCACGCGTGAACCCTCCCTTAAATACCGCCAGCCTCTGCAGGACCCGCTGTTCTTCGGCCGAGAGCAGCTTCCAGGAGTGCTCGATCGTGGCGCGGATCGAGCGGTGCCGCTCCGGCAGGTCACGCATAGACGTGGCCAGGAAATCCATCGAGCGCTGGATCTCCTGCGCAATCTCCTCACAGGTTAGAGTGCGGACCCAGGCCGCAGCCAGCTCGATTCCCAGCGGCAGGCCTGCCACCAGCTCACAGATCCGGGCAATGACAGGAAGATCGGAACCCGTAGGCCTGAACCCGGCGTCGACCTGGCTGGCTCGCTGGATGAACAATGCCACAGCGCTGCTGCCCTCCAATTCTTCAGGCAGCATGCCCTTGGGGACGGGCAAACCCTGGACCTCAAAGATCCATTCGGCCTGCAGCTGCAGGGGCTGGCGGGAGGTGATCAGGATCTTAACCCGCTGTGTACCGCGCAGCAAGTCGCCGACCAGGTCGAGGCAGCTGCTCTCGGTCATCAGATGCTCGAAGTTATCGAGGGCCAGGATGGTTTCCCGGTCATGCAGGTACGACGCCAACTGCTGCGCCCGGTCGCTGGCGGTATAAAGCACGATGCCGAGGGCATCGGCAATCGCCGTAACGATCTGCTCGCGCCCGAGCAGTGCGGCCAGGCTGACAAAAGCAATCTCCTGCTTCCTGTCTTTGGCCAGGCGGAGGATAGCGTGCGTCATGAGCTGGGTCTTCCCGATGCCGCCCTGGCCGGTCAGCGTCAGCAGGCGGCAGCGAGGATCCTGGAGCAGGCGGGTGATCTCAGCCAGCTCTGTGTCCCGTCCAAACAGAGGACCGGTAGGCGATGGGATGTGCGGGGTTGGGGGAGAGGAGGTGGGTGCTGCAGGCTGTAAATCCTCCAGGTGCTTAACCGCTCGATCCTGGCGGGCGATCTGCAGGAACTGTTCGTGCTGTTCGGGCGGGATCTTCAGCTGCCCGGCCAGAAGCTCGGCGATCTGCCGCGACGGACGTCGTTCATCCGATTCGATCTTGACAATCGTTGCCAGCGAACAACCTACCTGACGGGCAAGCTCCTGCTGGGTAAGGTCAAGAGTTTTCCGCCTGCGTTTGATCCAGAGGCCGAAGGAAGTTTCCATAAGAGGTAAGACTGTACGGATAAAGAGGAGAGCGTCAGGGCTATTGTACTATTTTTTGTCTACTTTCTTGTACGCAATACTTGCACCAAACTCTTTGGGGAACAGATAAAGTAAGCATACGAATTCAAGGACGATCCAAGCCGCCTGCCCTTTAGAACCGACCGAGAGGAGACTGCCATGAACTCCAAATCCCAACTCAATGAATCCGAGGAAGAAAGCCTGATCCAGCGCGCCCGCACCGGCGTTCTGGATGCCTTCAACGAGCTGGTGCTTGCCTACCAGGATATGGCGTATAGCCATGCGTATGCCATACTCGGAGACAGCGATCTGGCCGAAGATGCAGCCCAGGAGGGTTTCATCAAAGCCTTCCAGGCGCTCAACCAGTTTCGCGGCGGATCATTCCGAGGCTGGCTCATGAAAATCGTCACCAATTCGGCCTATGACCTGGTTCGCCGCCACAGGCGGCATCCGGCCCAGTCCTTGTTCCCGGAAGATAGCTATGGGGAAGAGGTCGAATCCCCATCCTGGATCGCCGACCCGGCTCCCTCTGTCCAGGCGACCGTGGAGAAGAATGAGCTCTCGCAGGATATCTACCGAATGATGGATGAGCTGCCCGATGCCTATCGAAGTGTGCTGACCCTTATCGACCTGTACGAGCTGGATTATTCGGAGGCGGCCCGGGCACTGAAGGTTCCCATCGGCACGATCAAGAGCCGTCTTGCACGCGCACGGCTCCAGATGCAGGGGAAGCTGAAGAACCGGGTCCCGTTCCACCGTCCATATGTCGGTACGGATGCCCGCTGTGTTGCTTGAAGGCTGAACAGGAACATTTTTATCCAGTACATCGTTATTCGAGCGTTATAGAAAGAGAGATGGATATGTACAGGAAAATTACACTAAGTTTTGCCGCACTTTTCATCCTTCTGGCATCGGCCTGTGCTCCGGTGGTGCCGGCGGCCCCCATCGTCCAGCAGCCATCCATTCCCGTTACCGGGATGGCAAATGTATTGGATGTGGAGATCCAGGTGCTGGAAACGCAGCCCGTACAGGCGATCGCTGTCATCAATGGTCAATTGCCGGATGCCGGCTGCACGACCGTGGCCTCTACCGACCAGGTGCAGGCCGGGAACGTTTTGAACGTGGTGCTGACCACTTCAACAGACCCTGTGGCTTTATGCGCCCAGGCACTGACCCCCTTTGAGCAGACCGTTTCGCTGGACGTCAGCAGCCTGGCGCCTGCGGTCTACACGGTCAATGTCAATGGCGTCGAGCGGTCCTTCTATCTTCCCACCCGGGATGCCGAGCTGTTTAAACAGGCGCTGGTCGAAGCCCTGAACGGGCGTGACTACGGCCGGTTAAAGGCCTTTATGGACTCATCGTTCCTGGCCGGGTACTGGCTGTCCGAAGGAGGGCCCAATACGCCGGAACAGGCGATCGATCTCCTGCAGCGCAGCCTGCTTGCTTCCTCCTCTCCGATCACAGCAGATCCCAGAATGAATCTGATCGACCTGCTGGGGACGGATCCGTACACGATGCTCGGGGCCGAAGTGATCGAAGCCAGTCCGCTGTTCACCTCCGGCTGGGGACCTGAGGGTAGAGATGAAGCCATCCTCTTCGTCGCCCGGCGTCCCAACGGAGAGATATACTGGCACGGGTTGATCTTTGCCAGGGAAGGCTTTACTCAGATCGGACCGATCGTCCGGCCTTCCACACCCGTCCCTGCCCAGCCGCTG
>DATAKV010000195.1:0-3208 GCA_036261375.1 Anaerolineales bacterium | reverse complement strand
CATCATTGTAATAACGCTTCCAGATATCGATGGTGCGATAGCCTTCCTTCTCATACAAAGAGATGGCTTTATCGTTCGAGATACGGACGGTCAGCCTGACACGTGGAAAGTTCATCCGCTCCTCACAGGCGCGCAGGAGAGCCGTCCCGATTCCGCGACCCTGGTAGCGTGGATCGACGCCGATCGTGGCGATCCAGCCTGTGTTCTGGGCCGGACGCGGGTCGCCGGCGATGAAGCCGATCATCTCGCCATCGACCACTGCTTTCAAGCGGATCACCTCTGACCAGGAGAGAACTGCAACCAGATCCAAAACCGACCAGGCATCCTTCTCAAAGCAGACACTTTCGAGCCGGCGCAGGGATCCCAGATCGCGAAGGCTGGCAGTCTGGATTTTCATACCCGGGAATTGTATCAATAAAAAAACAGAAGGCGGAGAGTGATCTCCGCCTTCTTACCATCTTTCTATGGACCGGCTGATTACCTCTTCCCATCCCGGCCGAGGAAGTTATCCAGTAAACCGGTGAACTCCATCGGGAAGATGTACTTCGTGGATGGGCTGGCGCCAATCGCCCGCAGTGCTTCGAAATACTGCAGGGTCATGGTCTTTTGATCCACGGTCCCGGCGGTCGCATTGATTGCCTCCAGGGCTTTGGCAAAGCCCTGCGCCTTCAATTCCTGGGCCTGCTGCTGGCCTTCCGCTTCCAGGATGGCGGACTGCTTCGAGCCTTCCGCTCGCAGGATGGAGGATTGTTTTTCACCCTGTGCCACGTTGATCGCGGCTTCGCGCGTACCGGTGGATTCGGTCACCACGGCACGGCGGATGCGCTCGGCCGACATCTGGCGGTTCATCGCTTCCTGGATCTCGCGCGGCGGAATGATCTCACGGATCTCCACATTGGTGACCTTCACACCCCAGCGCTCGGTCACTTCGTCGAGGCGGGTGCGGAGCATGGTGTTGATATGCTCACGCTCGGAAAGCACATCGTCCAGCGGGATACCGCCGATGACCGCCCTCAGGGTGGTGGTCGCCATGCCCTGGGCAGCAACCTCAAAGTTACCCACCTGCAGAACTGATTCGGTCGGGTCGAGGACTTTGTAATACCAGATGAAATCGACAGAGATGCTGGCATTGTCCTTCGTGATCGCGGTCTGGTGAGGGATCTCGCGCACCTGCTCGCGCAGGTCAACCTTGACCGCCCGGTCGATCACCGGGATCAACAGGACGATACCGGGCCCCTTGGCGCCAACACTGCGCCCCAGCCGGAACACGACCAGGCGCTGGTATTCGGGCACAATGCGGATGGCATTGGCCAGAAAAATAAAGCCAAGGACCAGGATTGCACCGACAAAACAGACTGCACTACCACCCAGAACTTCCATAGCAAACTCCTTTTCTTTTATGAATTGGCATCCGTCATTTGTTCCACGACCAGGATAAATCCATCCCGATGCACGACCCGGACCGGACTACCTGTCGGAATTGGTTTATCGCTTCTTGCCGACCACAACTCGCCGGCCACCTGAACACTCCCCTCTTCATAAACTTTCGTTTTGGCTTCCCCGACCTGGCCCACCAGGCCTCCCAGGTCATGAGAGGGCCGGGCAGAGGTCGCTTCCACCGACTTTCGTGCCGCGATCCACAGGAACCCTGCCAGCAGGATCGAAGTCAACGCGGCGACCACCGGATTCACGCCCTGCCCGGATGCCCGGGGAAACATAAACACCGATCCGGCGATCAGCAGCAGGATCGACAGGATAAGAACGGGTTCTCGTTTGGGTCTTTGCAGGGCGTATACAAAGGGGACAACACCCAGGAGAAGGAGGAACAGCGCCCACCAATTAAAGGACAGGTTGTAGATGGCATAACCGGCCAGCGCGATGCTAAAAAATGCTCCGATTTCGAACAAACCTGTTCCGGGCGTGGCCAGTGCAAGCATTGCCAGTAAAACGCCCCCGATCAGAAAGAGATATGCAACGTTGGGATCCAGCAGGAAGTCCATGTCTTCTCCAATTCATTATACAACAAGACAAGTTGTTTACTCTACCTTTTCTACGAGATTCGTCACGGGAAAGTTGTGAGAGGCGGCATGGATGGAGGCTGTATAATGGACCCGATTTCTGGCTGCATCGTACAAGGAGCATAAGTGAACTTTCAAAAGATCTGTGTTCTCGGCCTGGGCTACATCGGCCTGCCAACGGCCTCTACATTTGCTACCCATGGATTAAGAGTCATCGGGGTGGATGTCAATCCACGGGTGGTCAATACCCTCAAAAATGGCGAGATCCACATCCACGAGCCCGGCCTGCGGACGCTGGTCGAAGCCGCCGTAAAATCCGGGAACCTGACCGTCTCTCCCGCCCCGGAGATAGCGGATGCCTTTCTCATCGCCGTCCCGACCCCGTTTTTCGAAGATCAATTCAACGAGATCGAGGGCCGCAGGTACAAGCTGGCCGATATGCGGGCCGTCATTTCGGCGGCGGAGGCGATCGTCCCCTGCCTGCGCAAGGGGAACCTGGTCGTCCTGGAATCGACTTCGCCGCCGCGCACGACCATCGACCTGGTCGCTCCCATTCTGGAGCGTTCCGGGCTGAAGGCGGGTACCGATTTCTATTTGTGCTACTCACCCGAGCGCGTCCTGCCGGGGCAGATCCTGCGGGAGCTGATCGAAAACGCCCGCGTCATGGGCGGTGTGACGCCCGAATCGTCACGGGCAGGCCGCGACCTGTATGCACTCTTTGTCAAAGGCGACATCATCGAGACCGATGCAACCACAGCCGAGATGGTCAAGCTGATGGAGAATACCACCCGCGACATCAACATTGCCATCGCGAACGAGTTTGCACGCCTGGCCGAAAAATTTGGCGTGGATGTTTGGGAAGCGATCAGCCTTGCCAACCGCCATCCCCGAATAAACATCCTCAACCCTGGTCCCGGTGTTGGAGGCCACTGCATCAGTGTGGACCCATGGTTCCTTGTCGAATCCGCTCCAGAGTTGACCCCACTGATCTATCACGCGCGGCAAGTGAATGATGAACAACCACGTTTTGTTTTGAGAAAAGTGAAACAGGCACTGGGATCGTTGGACGGCAAAAAGATCGCTGTTTTCGGTTTGGCCTTCAAGCCAGACGTAGATGACCTGCGCGAAAGCCCCGCCAGAGAAGTGATCCATCTGCTGCAAAAGGAAGGCGCTCAGATTAAAGCTTGGGA